>JALORD010000004.1 GCA_025459145.1 Pirellulaceae bacterium
CAGAAAACTTGCGCGTTGAACGAAAAGCAAGCTGGGTATAGGATGATAAACGGTGCGGGCATCGGATTGCCGCGCAGCAAATCCGGCGGTCGGAGCATGAACTTCGCCGATTGCCACTGGACAAGTTTTATGTCCTGGGCAAGCGAGCCGATGGAGTGGTCGAGAGGACAAACAGGGCATGTACAGACCTGGTGATCGAGTCGTCTACACGGCGAGCAAGCACAGCCGGCACCCTGGTCCGCGAGCGGAATCCCTGACCCCGGAGCCCCACGGCGAGGGGTATTTCTACGATGTGAAGAAGTTCTGGCGCGTGCTCGAAGTTTGCGATGGGGGAAAGCTCCGTGTCGTGACACGCCGTGGTAAGCAGCGCGAGGTTCCCGCAGCGGATCCGCGTCTGCGTCCAGCTCGCTGGTGGGAACGCATTCTGTTTGGTGCCCGCTTTCCCGAGATGCCACCCGGGGACAATCCTTCCAGTTCGCGTCCGCACGAGTCTCGATTCGAGCGATCCGCGTCCTCCGCCAGATAGTCCGGCAGTTGGTCCGGTAAAAGGTTACGACTTCTCTCCCGACATGTTGGTTGGCCCCTTCGAAATGCCCCACATCCTGGATGGTCGCCCAACGGCCGATGAACAGGACGGACGCGATGCGCCCGTCGGTAAGTATGCGATCGTCGTTTCCCGTTACAACGAGCACATTACCGGCAAACTGCTCGCGGGGGCCGTCGAGACCTTGCACCGCGCGGGTGTTGCCGATTCCGACATCACGGTGGCGTGGGTTCCTGGGGCCTGGGAAATTCCGCTCGCCGCCCAGCCACTTGCCCGCTCGCAACAATTTCAAGCGGTGTTGTGCCTGGGCGCGGTGATCAAAGGAGAGACGACGCACGATGAACACATCAATCGTCAGGTGAGTCTCAGCCTGGGAGCGCTTGCGCTCGAGACCGGCCGACCGATTCCCTTTGGTGTTTTGACCTGCAATACGCTCGAGCAGGCGATTCACCGGGCGGGGGGCAATGTGGGAAACAAAGGGCAGGAATGCGCCGAGGCGGCCCTGGAAATGGTGCGGCTGCTTAAGAGGCTGCCTGTTTAGTACTCGTGCGGGGTTCCTTTTTGATCGGCTGGTCTGGATCAGACTCCGAAGCACCAAAACAACTTTCGGCGAGCAGCGTCTTCTCTGGGAAAAGCGTCGTTCTGTTCTCGTCAATTACTGAGCGAATCATGACATTGAAAGAGCGGCTCGAGCGCAATCTCACGGCAATGCGGGCCACGAGTGAGCGATTACTCGCCGACTTCAAGACTCCCGAACAATGGGTGTTTCAGGTTCATCCGAGCTGCAATCATGCACTTTGGTTCGTCGGACACATGGCACAGTCCGACAACTTTTTTCTGTCGCTCGTCGCCCCGGGACGCGAAATTGCATTGCCGGACTTTCAGGCCAAGTTTGGGATGGGATCGCAACCGAAGTCCGACCCCACCGCGTATCCCTCCGCCGAGATGCTGCTCGGAGTAATGCGCGAACGTCGCGAGGCGTTGCTCCAAGTGCTGGCCGAGATGAACGACGACGACCTCGCACGCAAGTTGCCGGCGGGAACGCCGGATTTCCTGTCCGACGTGGGCTCCGTCTTTGAGCTCGCCATTTGGCACGAAGGCCAGCACAACGGGCAATTGACGGTCGCCCGCCGGGCCCTCGGCTATCAGCCGTTGTTCTAGCGGCCACAGGGATTGTCAGATCACCAGCAACTTAGCCGCGACTTGATGAGAGAGAGTCGTCGCGAGTTTGCCAATTTCGATCGTGATCGTACCGGCTTCCGGACGGTTTGCGAGAACTTTGCCAGCCGCTCCGAGCTGCAGCCCCATTTCCGTCAAATAGCACAGGAATTCCGACGACTGGTCGATCACTCGCTCGATCTGAAACGCGTCACCCGGCGTCAGGTCCACCAGTTGGCGGCCGCTGCTCCCCGCGACCGTCCCGTCGGCCTTGGGAATCGGATCGCCATGCGGATCGTTCGCCGGATAACCCAGGAAGGCGTCGATCCGGTCGATCAACAGGTCGCTGACGGCATGCTCCATGTTTTCGGCTTCCTCGTGCACTTCGTGCCACGAGAGATTGAGCGTGCGGACAAGAAACAGCTCGATCAAACGATGTCGGCGAAGTACGCGTAGCGCGAGGACGCGTCCCTTGTCGGTCAGTCGTGCCCCTTCGTAGGGAACATACTCCGCCAACCCAGTCTCGCTAAGGGTCTTGAGCATGCTGGTGACAGTGCCCGGAGAAACGCCAAGCGCCTCCGCTAACTTACCCGTGGCGGCGGGCTGTCCCTCGTGCCCCGCCGTCTGGTAGATCGCTTTAACGTAGTTCTCGATCGTCAGACTGGCCACGCGGCGCTCCTCCTCGCGCGAGAACGAATTCAATTTCGGCCATTCTACGCGTTGCCTCCACGCAGGGAACCCACATGGCGCTCGACATCCAGACTCTGCACCGCGACCCCCATGTTCCCCCGCTTCCGCTCCGGGAAGCTTCGGGATAGTGTCAAAGCCGGTTTTCGGCTCCTGGGCGGCCCTCTGGTACAATTTCTGTCATGAATCTCAATCAACTCGCCTGGCGGCGGTGCGATCGGCTGATGGCAGTGGCCGATCGGCTGCGAATCACCCTGGCCCAGACGCCCGAGGGAACGCGTGTCTTCGATTTTGGCGTCGAGGCTGTCGGCGGACTTACGGCTGGACGTTTTTTAGCCGAAGCGTGTCTTGCCACGCTGGGAGACGTGTCGATAGTCCCCGGCAGCGTGGGCGACTGGACAGGGCCAGTTGTCACCGTCGAGACCGATCATCCGCGCTTGGCTTGTATGGCCTCGCAATACGCCGGGTGGCAAATCGCCCGCGACAAGTATTTCGCGATGGGGAGCGGCCCGATGCGGGCGGTCGCCGGCCGCGAGCCGCTGTTCGAGAAACTCGGCTTTCGCGAGACATCGGACCGAGTGGTGGGAATCCTGGAGACCGGTAAGCTGCCCCCCGCGGAGGTTTGCGGCCAGATCGCGGAGCAGTGTCAGGTGACGCCGGATCACGTCATCCTGTTGGTAGCCCGGACCGCCAGTCTCGCGGGAACTGTGCAAGTGGTTGCCCGCTCGGTCGAAACGGCACTTCACAAGATGCACGAACTCGGCTTCGACCTGGCCAGCGTCGTCAGTGGATTCGGCGCCGCGCCCCTGCCGCCCGTGGCGGCCGACGATCTGGTCGGCATCGGACGCACCAACGATGCCATTCTGTATGGAGGGCAGGTCACGCTTTGGGTCCAGGCCGACGACGACCAGCTCGCCGAACTGGGACCAAAAATTCCCAGCAATAGTTCTTCCGACTTCGGCGAGCCGTTCGCCGCAATCTTTGAGCGCTCAGGGCGCGACTTCTACAAGATCGATCCGCTTCTTTTTAGCCCGGCCGAAGTGACGCTGGTCAATCTCGCGAGCGGCCGCCGACATCGTTTTGGAACGCCGCGGCCGGACGTACTTGCCCGGTCTTTCGCCACCTGATCGGACAAAACGACGCACTTTCCTGCCCAGGCCCCTTCGATGCGTTTCGCCGTTCTAGCTGCTCCCGATAGCTGGTACCTGCGCGACCTCGTGCGGGCAGCCGGCCCGCGACACGAGATCGTGCAGGTTCCGTTTACGGAGATGGGCGCGCGAATCGAACGCGACGGCAAGCTGACGTTGCACTCGGCGGGACATGACCTGGCCGATTTCGACGCCGTCCTCGTCCGCACCATGCCCCCCGGTTCGCTTGAACAGGTCGTCTTTCGGATGGACTGCCTCCTCCGGTACGAAGCAGCGGGGGGAGTGGTGGTTAATCCGCCGCGGGCGGTCGAGTCGGCGGTCGACAAGTTCCTCACGTCGGCCAAGCTGGCCGCAACCGGACTTTGCACGCCGCGCACTTACTGCTGCCAGACAGCCGAGGAAGCGATGGCGGCCTTCGAGGCCCTCGGAGGCGACGTTGTTGTAAAGCCGATCTTCGGCAGCGAAGGTCGGGGAATTGCCCGGCTCAACGACGAAGCACTGGCCCTGCGGGCCCTGAAGATGCTCGCTCAAATGGGTGCCGTCCTGTACGTGCAGGAGTTCATCGCTCACGAGGGGTTTGACCTGCGGCTGCTCGTCTTGGGCGAGCGAGTGCTGGCGGCCAGACGCCGGAATCCTCTCGATTGGCGCACGAACCTGAGCCGCGGCGCGCAGGCCGAACCGTTCGTCCCAGACGACGGGCTCGTGGAGATTGCGCGGCGAGCGGCAGCAGCCGTCGGCGCACCTCTGGCTGGCGTCGATTTATTGCCCGGCCGCGATGGAATGCTCTACGTCCTGGAAGTGAACGCCGTTCCCGGGTGGAAGGGACTGTCGGCGGCGCATCAGATCGACGTGGCGGCGCTCGTCCTCGAGTTCGTTGCCGACGAGGTGCGGCGGAGTCGTGCATGAGCCCGATCGTCAATGTCGGATTCCGGCTTAGCGAAACGGCCCGCACGCTTCCAGGCGCAGTGGCCGTGGCGATGCCGCGCGGCCGACAACCAAACGGAAAACGGATCTACGAGTCGGTCACATTCCGCCAACTCGACGACGATACGAATCTGATTGCCGACGGGCTGCTTGCGATGGGGGTTCGCCCGGGGACGCGGCTGGCGCTGCTCGTACCTCCCAGCATCGACTTTATCACACTTGTGTTTGCGCTGTTTAAGACAGGCGCAATCAGCATTCTGATCGATCCCGGCATGGGGCGGCGAAATATGATTCGCTGCCTGTCGGAAAGCAGGCCTGAAGGTTTCATCGGAATCCCGCTTGCGCAGGCCGTGCGGACATTATTTCGCAGGCGGTTTCCACTCGCCAAATTTAATCTCACCGTCGGCCGCCGCTGGTTCTGGGGAGGGCCGACACTGGCGGAATTGCGCCGCCGACAGCTAAGTCCAAGCTTTCGACCCGCCGCAACAAAGGCCGAGGACCACGCGGCGATCATTTTCACGACGGGCAGCACCGGTCCGCCTAAGGGGGTGCTGTATCGTCACGGCAACTTTAGCCGACAAGTCGACGAGATCCGCGATTTTTATGGAATCCAACCGGGGGAGATCGATCTGCCGGGATTTCCGCTCTTTGCGCTCTTCAATAGCGCGATGGGGGTGACAACCGTTCTACCTGACATGGACCCTACCCGGCCCGCCCAGGTTAACCCCAAGCTGATCGTCGAAGCCGTGCGCGACTGGCAGGTGACGCAGGCGTTTGGGTCGCCAGCACTGTGGAACGTCGTCGGCCGGTACTGCAACGCGGAAAAGATTGTCTTGCCCACGCTCCGCCGGGTCCTTTCGGCAGGAGCTCCCGTTCCGGCACACGTTCTGGCCCGAATGAAGCAGGCCATTCATCCGGACGGCGATGTCCACACGCCTTACGGCGCGACGGAGGCGCTCCCCGTGGCCTCGATTGCGGCCAGCGAGGTCCTCAGCGAAACCGCAGCCCGCAGCGCGACCGGAGCGGGGACGTGCGTCGGGCAACCGTTTCCCGGGATCGCATGGAAGGTCATTCGCATTACGGACGGGCCCATCGCTACGATCGCTGAGGCCGAGGAGCTACCACCGGGGGAAATCGGCGAGTTGATCGTGCAGGGACCGGTAGTGACGACCGAATATGTCACCCGCACGGACGCCAACGCACTGCACAAAATTCGCGATGGCGCGGGATTCTGGCATCGAATGGGAGATGTCGGCTACCTGGACGGCGAGAGATTCTGGTTTTGCGGCCGGAAGGCTCACCGTGTCATCATGGCGGGGCAGACGCTCTACACGATCCCTTGCGAAGCGATCTTCAACCAGCACCCGCGGGTCTATCGCTCGGCGCTCGTTGGCGTCGGCCCGCGCGAAACGCAGCGGCCAGTCCTGATCGTCGAGCCGTGGCCCGAGCATCGCGTCCGCTCGCGGGCAGACGAGAAAATGCTGATTGACGAACTTCAGGCGCTGGGTTCCCAGCACAAACTCACCCGTGAAATCCGCGATTTCTTCGTGCGGACATCACTTCCCGTCGACATCCGACACAACGCCAAGATCTTTCGCGAAGAACTCGCCGTCTGGGCAGCGCGGCAACTGGGCGTTGCCGTCGCGGCCACTTGAACGTCGAAGTCACACTTGCGCGTGCTCGCCCACCCGGCGCAGGCGCACCGCACGCGCCAGGGATCTACGGCAGCTCTTTGATGTAGATGTTGCGAAAGTAGAGCGTGTTGCCGTGATCCTGCAGCTCGATCTGCCCTTTTTCATAAATCGGCTTGTCGCGCTCCCAGTAGTTTTCGAGCGGCACGTTGTCGACGACCAGCTTGCCATTCAGGTGGATCGTCACATTCTCGCCGACCATCTTGATGTGGAACGTGTTCCACTCGCCAATCGGGTTGTCGGCCATGACGAGCGGGAATCGCTCGTGCTTCTGGTTGTTCCACAGGCTGCCGGAGCCCTTTTCTTCGCCATTGGCCTTAACCGGGTTGTTGTGAGGATCCCAGATCTGCACCTGGGGAGTGCCGCGGAGATAGATGCCGCTGTCTCCCCGCTCGTGAATCTTCCAGTCGCAGTACAGCTCAAAATTGCCGTAGTCCTTGGCCGTGCAGAGGCTCATCCGGCCTTTGCCATCATAGATCAGCACGCCATCTTTCACCGACCAGTGCTCCTTGGCCACTTTGTCGGCCTCCGCCTGCTTCGCGGCCAGTTCGTCGGGGCTCATGGCCGCACGGGTTTTGGGATTGCCCACGAGTCCCTTCCAACCCGTCAGATCCTTCCCGTTAAAGAGAGCGGTGAACCCTTCGGGGGGCGTATTGAGCGGGCGATCTTCGGCAATCGCCGGCAGGGCGAGTACGATTGCCAGGAGGGGAAGAATCCAGCGGGCGAGTGTCATGGCGGGCTCCTCGGAGGAAAGCGCTAGAGGTGGGACAAATCGTGCCACCATCTTATCGCAGGGCCGTGCCGAGTTCATCCAGGCAGCCACCGGTCAGCAATCGAGGTGGGCCGGAATCACCCCCCGCGCTCAGGCATCGAAGTACATGCAGAATTCAAGCGGATGCGGCCGCAGCCGGAGCGCTGCCACTTCATGCTCGCGCTTATATCGGACCCAAGTCTCGATCACATCGGGCGTGAACACGTCGGCCTTGAGCAGGAACTCACAGTCCCGCTCGAGAGCCCCCAGCGCCTCGTCGAGCGTGGCCGGCGTCTTGGGAACTTCGGCAAGTTGTGTCTCGCTCAGGTGATACAGATCCTGGTCGATGGCCGCACCAGGCGAAATCTTGAGCTGGATACCGTCGATCGCCGCCATCGTGATCGCGGCCAAGGCGAGATAGGGATTGCAGGTGGCATCGGGACAGCGGAACTCTACCCGCTTGGCCTCCGGGCTCTGGCTGTACATCGGAATCCGACAGGCGGCCGAGCGGTTGCGCTGCGAATAGACGAGATTGACCGGAGCTTCGTAGCCCGGCACCAGCCGCTTGTAGCTGTTCGTCGTCGGGTTGGTCAGCGCGAGCAGTGCCGGGGCATGTTTCAGAATGCCGCCGATCGCCCACAGGCCGATTTCGGACAATCCCGCATACCCGCCGCCGGAGAAAAGCGGCTCGCTCTCCCGCCACAGCGAAAAGTGGACATGCATCCCGCTGCCATTGTCGCCGAACAGGGGCTTAGGCATGAAGGTCGCCGCCAAACCGTGCCGCCGGGCGACGTTGCGGACCACGTACTTATAGATGAGGAGCCAGTCGGCCATTGTGACGAGCGGTTGATACCGGAGGTC
Source organism: Pirellulaceae bacterium (assembly GCA_025459145.1). Classification (GTDB taxonomy): domain Bacteria; phylum Planctomycetota; class Planctomycetia; order Pirellulales; family Pirellulaceae; genus CAYLLN01. The sequence goes on from JALORD010000004.1 coordinate 7,765, forward strand.
GATTTCCCCCTGCCCACCCGAAGCCACCTCGTGGTGATGGGCCTCGACCGCCAGACCGCAATCGAGCATCGCCTGCATCATCTCGCTGCGCAGATCCATCCCCTGATCCGCCGGCGGGCAGGGAAAGTAGCCTTCTTTCTGGCGCAGCTTGTAGCCGCGATTGGGCGATTCGGCGCGGCCCCGATTCCACTCCCCCTCACGGCTGTCGACGTGATAGTACGCCTCGTTCTGCCGGGCGTCGAACCGCACATCGTCGAAGACGAAGAACTCTGCCTCTGGGCCGAAGAAGGCCGTGTCGGCGATGCCCGTCAGCTTCAGGTAATTGGCAGCCTTCTGAGCAATATGCCGCGGATCGCGGCTGTAGGGCTCGCCGGTCACCGGATCCTGCACATTGCCGATCAGGGCCAGCGTCGGCAAGGCGGCAAACGGATCGAGAAACGCGGTATTCGACTGCGGCACGAGCAGCATGTCGCTCTCGTGAATGCTCTGCCAGCCGCGGATGCTGGAGCCATCGAATCCCAGGCCGTCTTCGAAGGTCGCCTCATCGAGCCGGTTGACGGGAATCGTGAAATGCTGCCACGTGCCGAGCAGATCGCAGAATCGCAGGTCGACGGCTTTAACATCTTTCTCACGGCACAGGGCCAAAACTTCGCGGGGAGTCACGGTGTGGGCTCGATGAGGTCAGAGTGGTCTCGTTGCTCTTTGGTACCCGCCGCGTCAGACGAAGTACAGAGGAGTTGCCTGACGCCGACAAAGAAAGACGGGAGGCCCAGTCGGCCTCCCGTCGATCGTATCATCCGAGATGCGCGATCGCCCGAGGCGGGCGATTGCGGAAGCTCTATTTGATAAACAGCATTTCCTGATACGTCGGCAGCGGCCAGAGATCGTCCGACACGTAGCCTTCCAGCGTATCGGCGGCTTCGCGGACCTTGAGCATGGCCGGCAGGACGGTGTTGCTGAAGTGCTTCGCTTCGTCGAGCAGGCCGCCGCCGTGGTGGGCCAGCGACTTCTCGAGCGCCGTCGTGCCGTCCTGCAGATCCTTGACGAGGCGGGTAATCGTATCGAGCGTATCCGTATCGAACGTGTACCCGAGCGTCTTCAGATTCGTGCAGGCCACGGCCAGTTCGCTCTGATAGCGAACGGCAGCCGGGAAGATCATTGTCCGAGCGATCTCCACGACCAGCTTGGCTTCCGTGCTGACCGTCTTGATGTACTGCTCGAGGTAGATGTCGTGCCGGCTTTGCAGCTCGCGCTGCGAGAGGACGCCGTATTTTTCGAACACTTCGGCCACCTCCGGCGTGGCGAGCACCGGCAGGGCGTCCACGGTCGCCTTAAGGTTGGGAAGTCCCCGCTTCTCGGCTTCTTCGTGCCAGGCGGCCGAATAATTATCGCCGTTGAAGATTACGGCGCCGTGCTTGGTGATAATCTCCTGCAGGAGCTTCTGCACGGCCGCATTCAGCTTGCTGGCATCTCCACCCGTGGCCTTGTCCAGTTCGGTGGCGATGTAGTCGAGCGATTCGGCGACGATCGTATTGAGCGCGACCAGCGGCCCGGCCAGCGATTGGCTGCTGCCGACCGCCCGGAACTCAAACCGATTGCCCGTAAAGGCAAAGGGACTTGTGCGGTTCCGGTCTCCCGCGTCCTTCGGCAATACGGGGAGCGTGTCGACCCCGACCGTGAGCGTTCCCTTCACCTTGCTCGACTTGGCGCCTCCCGCCTTGATCTGCTCGAAGACATCGGCCAACTGATCTCCCAGGAAGATCGAGATGATCGCGGGAGGAGCTTCGTTTGCCCCCAAGCGATGATCGTTATTGGCCGAAGCCACGACCGCCCGCAACAGGCCCGAATGCTTATGCACGGCGCGAATCACCGCCGCGCAGAAGATCAGGAACTGCATGTTCTCGTGCGGCGTCTCGCCCGGATCAAGCAGATTCCCCTGGGTCGAATTGCCGAGCGACCAGTTGAGGTGCTTGCCCGAGCCATTGACGCCGGCGAAGGGCTTCTCGTGCCGCAGGCATTCCATCCCGTGCTTTTGGGCCACCTTCTTCAGCGTCAGCATGATGAGCTGCTGATGATCGGCCGCGATATTGGCGTTCTCGAAGACCGGGGCAATCTCGTACTGCGCGGGGGCGACTTCGTTGTGACGCGTCTTGACCGGAATCCCCAGCTTGAACAGCTCCCGCTCGGTATCCAGCATGCACGCCAGCACCCGGTCGGGAATCGCGCCGAAGTACTGATCTTCGAACTCCTGCCCCTTCGGCGGCTTGGCGCCAAAGAGCGAACGGGCGGCATTGAGCAGGTCGGGGCGAGCAAAGAAGAAATTGCGGTCGATCAGGAAGTACTCCTGTTCCGGACCCGCCGTGGCGGAGACGTGCGCCACCTCGCGGTGACCGAGGAGCTTCAGAATCCGCTGCGCCTGAACGTTGAGCGCCTTCATCGAGCGGAGGAGCGGCGTCTTCTTGTCGAGCGCCTCGCCGGTCCAACTCACAAATGCCGTCGGAATGCAGAGTGTCGTACCGTTGGGGTTTTCGAGGATGTAGGCCGGGCTGGTCACATCCCAGGCCGTATAACCGCGGGCTTCGAACGTGGCTCGGATGCCTCCGGATGGGAAGCTCGAGGCATCGGGCTCGCCCTGCACGAGCTGCGAGCCGGTGAACTCCGCAACCGCCCGTCCTTCTGACGTGGGCGAGAGAAAGCTGTCGTGCTTCTCGGCGGTCAAACCAGTCAGCGGATAGAAAACGTGGGCATAGTGGGTCGCCCCCTTTTCGATCGCCCATTCCTTCATCGCCGTCGCCACAACGTCGGCAATGCCCGGATCGAGTTTCGCCCCGGTTTCAATCGTCTTCTTCAGCGACTTGAAGACCTGCTTGGGAAGTCGCTTTTGCATCTCCCCCATCGAGAAGACATTCGCACCAAACAGATCGTGCGACGACAACTCGTGGAAATTGAGCGGGGGGCTGCTCGCCTTGAAGTTGGTCACGGCCGAAATGGCCTGCAAACGTGCGGTACTGCCACTCACGGTTCTAACACTCCTACCCTGGGAAAGACTCGAAACGGAACTTGTGTGCGGACCCTCTCCGCAACGAGCCACCACCTAGCAGGTCGCGTGCCGTGACGGCACGCACCCCGAAAGCTCGGGAAAGCAGCTAGCAAAAGTCGTTGCTGGCAAACCACTTGCGACATCGCACCCAGTCGTCGGCAGGGGGTGAACCTGAGCCGACTGCCTGATCGGCGGGCATGATCGCCCAATCGGCGTGCAGCGACGAAACCCCTTGCCTGAGAATGACTTGCGACCGCAAATCAGTCAGAGCGCAATCGTTCAAGGTACGTCTGACACCGTTCTATCGCTGCCACAGGCGCGTGGCAAGTGGCTATTCGCAGGTTCTCAATAAAATCAGACGCGTCAGCCGCCAGGCCCCTGGACGACGTTGGGCGCCGGTCTGCCACGTCGGCGACGTTTCTGAATTAGCTCAAGCGATCCAGCAACCCCGTGCTGTCTCCCAGACGCGGCGTGGGACAGCCGAAGCGTTCCAGCATCGACAGCCAGAGGTTGTTGAGCGGCGTGTTGCGCGCGTAGCGGACGTGGCGCCCCGTGTCGATCGTGCCGCCGCCGCGTCCAGCCAGCAGAACCGGCAGGTCCTCATGCGCGTGGGCGTCGCCATCGGCGATCGCGCTGCCGTAAGCGATCATGCACTGATCGAGCAACGTTCCCTCTCCATCAGGAACGGACTTCAGCCTGTCGAGCAAGTAAGCAAACTGCTCGATATGGTACGTGTTGATCTTCTGGATCTTGGCCTGCAGTTCCGCTTTTCGCTGGTGATGCGTGATCGAGTGATGCCCTTCATTCACGCCAACCATCGGATAACTGCGGTCGCTCCCCTCGCGGCCGAACATGAATGTGGCGATTCGGGTCACATCGGTCTGAAAGGCGAGCACTAACAGGTCGCAGACGAGGCGGAAGTGTTCGGTCAACTCGGCTGGTTCACCCGGACGCTTGGTGCCTTCCGGGAGTTCGATGGGCGGAAGCTTTTCGGCCCGCGCGATCCGCTGTTCGAGATCGCGAACGCTCGTCAGATACTGGTCGAGCTTTTGCTTGTCGCTGCCGCCGAGCGAACGCTGCAGCGTGTCGGCGTCTTCGAGCACGGCGTCAAGCACGCTCGCCCGCAATCGCCCCCGCTTGAGCCGATCGGGATCGTTGGGCCGATCCGAAAAGAGGCGATCGAATATGAGCTGCGGATTGGCTTCGGTCGGCAGCGGAGTCGTGGGATCGCGCCAAGCCAGCGTGTGCTCATAGACGCACGAGTAGCCACTGTCGCAGTTGCCCGTGCCTCGAAACTGTTCGATTCCCACCTCGAGCGACGCGAGGCGCGTCGACTCACCCGTCCGCATGGCGGCAATTTGATCGGCCGAAACGCCCGAACGAAAGTTGGCCCCGGCAGTCTTGCGAGCCTGCGCTCCAGTTAGAAATGCCGACGAAGCCCGGGCATGATCCCCCGCGCCATCGCCGTTCGGACGGGCCTTGTCGCAGGCCAGCCCGCTCAGGACCAGCAGGTCGTCGCGATGCTGGCAAAGCGGCGCGAGAATCGGCGTAATCGGGTAGTCCGGACCTTCTTCGCTCGGCGTCCAAGCCTGCATGTGCATCCCGTTGGGAACGTAGATGAACGCCATGCGGCGCGGAGAGGCGGCGCTTCCCGTAGCGGCATCTTCACCGCGGCTGGTGCGGGGGAGCATCGCATTCAGCGTGGGCAGGGCGACGACCGTCCCTAGACCACGGAGCACGGTGCGCCGCGAGATTCGACCCGACTCAAACTGGATTCCACGCGTCATGGCTGGGCTCCGGTAGCAGTTCGCATTTGAAACGGAGGGCTCTTGATGGTTTCGACGATCAGGGCTTGAAATCGATAGTCGTTCTTTTCCAGCGCGGCCGCCAACTGGTCGATCGCACACTTGTCGTAGTACTCCAGGCCCCGCCCCAAAGCGTAAGTGAGCATCTTCTCCGAAAGGGCCCGAGCGAACAACTCTTTTTTCCCTTTCAGGATTTCTTTAAGCTCCGCGGGGCCGCTGAACCGCTGGCCGCCAGGCAATTCGCCCGAGGCATCGATCGGGTGCCCCCGATCCTCCGCACGGAAAGCGCCCACGGCGTCAAAGTTCTCGAAGGCAAAACCGATTGGGTCCATCCGCGCATGGCACGAGGCGCAGATCGGATCGGCCCGATGCTGTTCCAGCACTTGCCGCAGCGTTCCTTTCAGTTCGCCCTTTTCGGGCAGTTCAGGAACGTTCGGAGGGGGAGGAGGGGGTGGCGTTCCCAGAAGTTGCTCGAGAACCCACTTGCCACGTTTTACCGGAGCGGTGCGAGTTTGGTTCGACGTGAGCGTCAGGATGCTTCCCTGGGTTAGCAGGCCGCCGCGACCCGCCGGTGCCGGGACCCGCACAAACTCCCGTCCCAGCGACTTCCCTTCGATGCCGTAGTGATATGCGAGGCGGCCGTTGACGAACGTGTAGTCGGCATCGAGAAACTCGAGTACGCTCCTGTTCTCGCGGAGGATCGTCTCGAAAAAAAGCTCCGTCTCGCGAATCATCGCGCTCCGCAGCGAGTCGTCCCACTGCGGGAACGTCTCCTTATCGGGCTGCCAGCTTTCGAGCTTGCGGAGCGTGAGCCACTGGCCGGCAAAATTCTGCACCAAGGCCGCCGACTTCTCGTCGGCGATCATTCGCTGGATCTGGGCGTCGAGATTGGCCCGCAACTGGCCCCTGCCCGCTAATTCTCGCAGTTCGGCGTCGGGCATTGTGCTCCACAGGAAATACGACATCCGGCTGGCCAGTTCCCATTCGCTGAGCGGATAGGCCTCGCCCGCCTTGGCGCCGGAAGGATCGCGCTCGACGCGAAACAAAAAGTGAGGCGAGACAAGCACGCGGCACAATGCGAGCCTAATGCGTTGCTCAAAGCGTTCCCCTTCCTGCTCGGCCAGATCGTACACAGCGAGAATCTTCTCGATCTCCTCCGGCGTGGACGGACGGCGAAATGCCAGATCGGCAAAGCGCGACACAATCTCCCGAGCCGCCTCGCGCGGAACAGCTCCCGCGCGATGCGCCATGAGACGGGCGTGCGTTGCAGGAACCGGCGAACCGGGTGAGTTATAGGGCCCATCGACCACAACCCGGCGCACAACGAGTTCGCGTCTCCGGCCTTCCTCTCCCTCAACAGCAGGCTCGGTGGTGAACGGATTGGCGAGCGCGACGCCAATTCGCGCTGTGCCGCTGGGGAGTTGGATCTTGGCCTCGAAAGTTTTGGGCTCGTCGTCGCCCGTTTCCTCGACGTCGAACGCTTCGAGCACCTTGCCCGGCTCGCGAAATCCGGGATTCAGGCGCAGCTCCATCTTGACCGGCTCGTCCCCCGCTTGCTCGCCATAGGCCTCCACGCGAATCGTGTAGTCCCCCGCGTCGAGATAAAGTTCGGCAATCCCGTTGCCCCGCCCGAACAGGATCGTGCTTCCGCGGCGGCCTCGCATCCCGAAACGCTCGTTCACGTTCAGCTCGACACGCTGCTCGCGCGGCTCGGGAATCTCGACATTGACGATCGCCTGCGACGTGATCATCTCGGCCGCCGTTAGGTACTTCTCAAAGAGGAGCGGCGTGGTCGAAAGAACATCACCAATGTTGTCGAAGCCGTAGCCGACATCGTCGGCTGGAAAATCATCGGCCGGCCGAAAGTTGACTCCGACGAGATCGCGAATCGTGTTGTTGTATTCCGTCCGATTGAGCCGGCGGAGCGTCACGCGGCCGACATTGGGTTTGCCACAATCGATGGCCGAGAGAATCCCCTCGACTCCTTGGGCAAGTCGATCAATTTCATCGGGTGTCGGCCGGGGGCGTTCCTTGGGGGGCATTTCGCCCGTGCGGACCATCTGCAGAACGTTTTCCCAGAGTTTGCGGTCCCGCTGAACTTGTTCGAACGTCGTGTACTTGTCCAGCGTCAGTTCAGCTTCGTTCTTGTCGGCTGAATGGCAGTGAAAACAGTGTGTCTTAAGAATCGGCAGGACTTGCTCGCCCAGCAGCTTCGTCGGCAATGCGGCGCTATTGGGGGCATCCTCCGCCCCTGCGGGCGCCGGCTGTGTCGGTTCATCGGCCCGTAGGTCAATCGGAAGCAGCAAAGCCCACAAGGCTACTGCACTTAACGTCGCAGGCCCCTTGGCAAGCAGTCCGCACACGCAGCGCCAGACTCGATCGCAAGTCTTTTTCACAGAGCGACTTAGGTAGGAATCGAGGAGGGGATGGATTGTCGGCAAGTACTCGGAAAACTTCCGCGCGGTGCGCCGAACCGACATTAAACACTGGCGCGCGTCCAAGGTTTCGAGTTTGTAAGAATTGTCTTCCGAAAATGGGCTTTGAGTCAGCACGTTAGTCCACCAGGATCGAAAGACACGTCACCCCTCCCTCCGCTTTGGCGAACTCCGAAATGTCGACCGACACAACTTCGTATCCTTCCGAGGCAAGCAAGGCGGCAGTTCGCGGATGATTCGTAGGACAAAGCACGCGTCCACCGACGCTCAAAACGTTGGCCGCGAAGGGCTCGGCTCGCGGAATCTCCAAATGCCGCATTCTCGGAAGCATCGCGAGATCAATCCAGCCGGGATTCACGAGTAGGCGGCCATCGGGAAGTGCCGTGCAAGCCGTCTTGAAATGGAGTGCCCCCCGAACGGGAACTACAGTAACGGTGTAGTCCAGCTCGCGCACGATCGCCAGGAAGGCTGCAATGCCCGCAGCGTTCGTCCGCGACGAACACCCCACCCAGAGCTTTCGACCGATGCAGAGCACATCGCCGCCATCGAGCGTGGCGGGCCATTCAATCCTGGCGAGCGGACGAAAATCGCGCAGCACCGGCTCGATCGCAGCGACTTCGGGCCGCCGCGAAGTTGCACCGGGTGAACAGAGAATCGCCACTTCATCGAGGACTACAGCCGCGTCTTCCACAAATGTGGCATCGGGCAGTTCGGGGCATGGCGATAGAAACACCACGCGACGGCCGCAGGACTCCAGCGCGAATGCGTAGGCTGCATGCTGATCGAGTGCCCGATCGAAATTGATGGTCGCCGCGTCAACAAACGTTCGCTCGCCCGCATCCAAACAACGGGAGGGAGGTCGAACGAGAGCGAACATAACGCTGCTCCTGGGAGGGCAAGTTCCCGCGGGGGAACGTCTCTTTCCGGGGTTCTAGCCAATGTCGGCGCATTGCGATACTGTTTGCAGTCTACTTGTACCGGGCGGAATTGAACGATTCGTCGCAACGCGAGTTCTCGACGGCGCCGGAGGCGGTATTCCGCTCGACCAAGTTTGAGGCTGCCGATTGCTTCGCGAGTGGGAAGTCCCGGTTTGTAGGGATGAAGTTTTACTACGCCCGGATTTGCGGTTTGGGGAGTTGACACCGCCAGTTGCGCGGGTAGAAATACACATGAGTTCGTGAAAAATATCACAAGGGTCGCGCGGGGCGGCCGCATGATGCGTGTAACTCGTTGAGGATCAACGGGTTAGCCTAGCCCTTGCCGCCTCCACGGGCTGTCTGCCATGGCGAAAAAACTGTCGGTCGCGGAGATTCTGGCTGCCGCTCGCGCGGAGAAAGCCGGCGGAGGAGCCGCGTCTGCATCACCTCCTCCCGAGACTGCGGCTGAAGCTGCCCCACCTAGCGGTGAGACGCTGCCCGCTGCTGAGCTGCCGGCCTCCACTACTGACCAAGGCCCCTCGGAAGTAGCTGCGAAAGCTCCTCCTGCCGGAAAAGTTCCCCCCGGTGGCAAGGGGATGAGCATGGCAGACATCCTGGCTGCTGCACGCGCCAGTAAAGGAAGTTCGCCACCTGCTGCAGCAGCCAAGCCCGCCGCTCCGGCCAAGCCCCCAGCCGAGAAACCTGCAGCCAAGCCGGCTGCCGCCGAAAAGCCGGTTGCCAAGCCAGCGGCCAAATCGGCTGAGTCAGGTTCTGCGGCACCTAAAGATACTGCCAGCATTTTGGCTGCGGCCCGCAAGGGGGCGAAGCCCGGACCGGTCAGCAAAGCTGAAGCCGCGGCACTTGCCAAGCCGAGCGAGCCGGCCGGTAAGAAGAAGATCGCCGTGCCGCCGATGCCCGCTAAGCCGGACTACGCTCGCCCGGAACGATCCACGGTGGCGGCCGATACTTCCACCCGCCGGTCGTTCATGGCGATTGCCGCCGGGGCGCTCTTTGGTTCGTCGATGGCCATCGGGTTTTCGTCGCTGGCCGCCACGCATCTGATGTGGCTGCTCGGCCTCGCCCGGTTCATGTTCCCGAACATCCTGATCGAACCGCCCACACGGTTTAAGGTCGGTTTTCCTGACGCACTGTCGCCGGGGCAAGTGGAGACGAAGTTCATCGCCCAATTCGGCGTCTGGATTGTGCGTTACGAATTTGAGGGGCAGCCGATGATCTATGCCCTGAAGTCCGTTTGTACCCACCTGGGCTGCACACCGAATTGGCTCGAAGCTGAGCAGAAGTTCAAATGCCCCTGCCACGGCAGCGGTTTTTACAAGGATGGCGTCAACTTTGAGGGGCCCGCTCCGCGGCCGCTCGAGCGCTACGCCATCAGTGTGGCTGATGACGGGCAGTTGATGGTCGACAAGAGCCGCACGTTCCAGGAGGAAATGGGACAGTGGCGAGACTCGGCGTCGTTCGTCTCTGTTTAGTTCGCCGTGTGTGGGCCCGCTGGGGGCTAAGCCAGAGTGGACCGCTATTGTTTCGACTTGGCCCCTGAATCCCGACACTCGATTTTCAGCACATGCCGACCTTAGGCGAAATCATCCGCGAATCGCAGATCTGGAAGAGTATTTTCCGGCATCCCGCGCCGGTCGATCGTCGTAATCGCATCGTCGTGATGCTGACGAACTTCTTCCTGCACCTGCACCCCGTGTCGATCAAGAAGCAGGGGATTGCCCTCAGCTTTACGTGGTGCATGGGCGGGGTCACGTTCTTCCTGTTTCTGGTCGAAACAGTGACGGGCGTTTTGCTGATGTTCTATTACCGCCCGACGCTGGAGTGGGCCTACAACGATATTCTCGCCCTGCGCGATGTGACGAGTCTGGGGATCCTGCGCGAGATCCATCGCTGGGGTGCCCATGCGATGGTGATCACCGTCTGGCTCCACATGTATCGCGTGTTTCTCACGGGCAGTTATAAGCCGCCGCGGGAATTCAACTGGGTCGTCGGCGTCATCTTGCTTTTGCTCACGCTGCTGATGTCGTTTACGGGCTATCTGCTGCCGTGGGATCAATTGGCGATTTGGGCCATCACGGTCGGTTCGAACATGGCGCGGGCGACGCCGTTTTTGGGTTACGAAGGGCCCGGCAATCAACTGCTCACGATCGACGGGATCGACATGATTACCAACGCCTCCGATGCGCGCTTCGGGCTCCTCGGCGCGCGCTTCGTCGGCGAAGAAACGCTCAACCGGTTTTACGTACTCCACTGCGTCGCGATTCCGCTCGGCGTCGCGCTGCTCTTGGCCATTCACTTCTGGCGAGTGCGGAAAGACGGGGGAATCAGCGGACCACTTTAGTCCGTTGTCATTGGTCACTGGTCACTTGTCATTGGGGGCCCCAGCCTTGCCTCGGATGACCAATGACGAGAGACAAATGACAAATGACGAATGACCAACTATGCACGGCCTTCCTCCTTACGACTTATTCCTGAAGCAGGTTTCCGGATTCCTGGGAACCTACTATTTGCTGCTGGCCGTGATGAACGCCGTGGCGGCGTTTCTCTTGTGGCGCGGCGAGCGGCAGCGCGAATTGTGCCGCGTGCCGATAGTTGATTTTCCGGTGACTCCCGCGCTCGTGTGGCTTTTGGTGTCGGGGTTTTTCCTGCTCATTTCACCCCTCGCCTATAGCGGCGATGAGCAGTGGATGGCGCTTATCTCGCTCCCCGGCAGCGTGCGGTCCGGGATCAACTGGATGATGAATCCCACGGCTTACACCCTGGGTTCGCTGGCGCTGGTGGCGGCCGCCTTCCTCGCGCGGCGGTTCCTGGTAAAGCCCTGGGTTGCCTGGTCGATGCTGAATCTGTCGATGCTCCTGATGGGAATGTCGATGACCGATCAGAACTTCGCGAACATCGTGACCAAGCCCGACAACGTGCCGATCGTCGGTTTGATCTTCCTGCTGGGGTTCTTTACTTGGCTCGCCACTTATCAGGCCGTGCAAAACGACGACCGGGCCAAACAGGGGCTCGAGCCGCTCGAAAAACTCGACAGCGAAAAGGTCCTCGTTTGGCCCGATCTGGTCTATACCGAACTGATCTGCATGGTAGCCCTGACCGCCGTGCTGCTGCTGTGGGCGATCGCTCTTCAGGCGCCACTCGAAGAACCGGCCAGCGCCGTGAAGACCCCCAACCCGTCGAAGGCCCCGTGGTACTTCCTCGGGCTGCAAGAGATGCTCGTGTACTACGACCCCTGGATGGCGGGTGTCGTGCTGCCGAGCGTGATCGTGGCCGGGCTGATGGCGATTCCCTACATCGATTTCAACAAGCAGGGCAATGGCTACTACACGATCGATCAGCGCAAGTTCGCCTACATCATGTTTCAGTTCGGGTTCTTGGTCCTATGGATCACGCTGATCGTGATGGGAACGTTCCTCCGCGGCCCCAACTGGAACTTCTTCGGTCCGTTCGAGTACTGGGATGCCCACAAGGTCGAAGCGCTCAATAACGTCGATCTCTCGGAGTATTTCTGGGTTACGGCGTTGCAATCGTCGCGTCCGCGGGCTCCAGAGGGTTCGGGCGAACTGATGAAGTTTGGCTGGGCGCTGTTGCGAGAGATTCCCGGGATCGTGCTTGTGATCGGCTACTTTGCGATGGTGCCGCCGCTCCTCGTCGTGAGCAGCAAGTTCTTTCAAGGCCTGTTTATCCGCATGGGTTTCATTCGGTACATGGTCCTGACGAACCTGCTTCTGATGATGATGCTCTTGCCGATCAAGATGCTCGCTCGCTGGACGGTCAACCTAAAGTACTTTGTCGCCCTCCCCGAATACTTGCTGAATTTCTAACCGCAGTCGCGCTGGCCCCACGCCGGTGCTAGGCGGAGATGCTGACATGCCCGCAACGGAATCAACTTGGCGCGACACGACGCTCTTACATCGCATTTTTGCGATCACGGGAGTCGTGCTGACGATCTCGACGATTTGGATGTTCTACAAGGATCACGCCCGCTCGTGGAAAGTGATCCAGCCGACAGCGGTCAGCGTCGACCTCAAGATGAACGCCTGGCGGCAGGAGCAGTTCGAGACGACGGAAGCGGTGCTCGATCACGAACGGCTGAGCCACGCCGTTTCGGCCGCAAAGGCCCAGCCGCTCGATCCGGCTTTACTCGCCGAGTTTAAACGACTGATGGAGGAGGACGCTGCGGATCGGAAGACCTCCGTCGACACGACCTGGATCGACACCGAAGCGAAAAAGCTGGCGCCGCTGGCCGAGAAAGCTGCCGAACTGCGAGCGGCAGCCGATGCGGCGCAGAAGGCATCGGATGAGAAGCCCGACGACAACGACTTGTTTGTCGCTGCCAATAAAGCCCAGGCCGAAGCCTTGGCGGCCGAGCAAAAGGCCGGCGCCGTACGCGACGCGTTTCTGAAGAAACTTCGCGATGTGGTCCGGGACGCCAAGATCCGCGAAGACAAAGTGCTGGGCGAACGGAAGTTCAAGTCAGCGAATATCGACAAGGCGAAGGCGGATCTCGATATCGCGATTCGCGACGATCTGGGAGCCGCGGAACTGGCTCGCCGGCAAAAGATCGTGGACGAACTCGTTCAAGGGAAGTCACCCGACGATTCCTATTCGTTCAATGCTCTCACCGCTCGCTACCAGGAATACAGCACGTTCCGGCTTGCCCTCGACAAACTGCTCAAGCAGATGACCGCCGAGGTGGACGCTGCAGAGAAGGCGTATGCCGATAGCCTCGCGGGGCTCGATCGCCTGAAGACGCAGTATCGACAGCAGCGGGAGACCTACTTCGCCAATCCCTTCGACACCCCGTTTCCCTGGTTCTTCGGCAAGAAGATCCTCACGCTGCCGATTCTCGACGCTTTCAATTCGCCGCGGCGAATCGACAACCTGTGGAGCGACGGCCTCGAACAGACTTACGGCAGCTTCGGCACAGTGCGGCGGTTCGATCGCTGTACGACCTGCCATCAATCGATGCAGAAATCACTGCCAGGATCGCCGACCGATCCGGCCTACGTAGGCCAGCGCGAGATTACGCTGCAGATTACGCCGCCGACTCCCGAGGAAGCACCGCAGCCGCGAAAAGACGCCCAAGGAAATCCCCTGCCGCTGACGCTCGAGGACTGGCTCGGCATTCGATTGGCTGACGAAGGACTGCTCAAGTATGACGACGTGACGGTCTCCCTCGTCCAGCCCCGCTCGCCGGCAGCCCGCGCAGCGATTGTGACGGACGAAGGCCAGCAGCAGATGCTGGGTCAAGAGCTGCGCCAGCGTGTCGCCCAGGCCGCGTCCGATCCCGCAAGTACGGTGGCTGCCTTTCCAACGGCACCAGGGCTGATGGTGGGCGACGTCATCGAAGGATTTAACGGGAGCCAACTCAGCGGCGGCGACCGCGGCCCTGCACGGGTCGGGGCGTTTCTGCTCCTGCTGGCCCAGAAAGGGACGCCATTCACCGTCACCGTACGGCGCGGACTCCCGAATCCTTTTACCTCTCACCCGCGGCTGGACTTGTTTGTCAGCGATTCGAGTCCCCACCCAATGCAGACCTTCGCCTGCACAGTCTGCCACGAGGGCCAGGGAAGCGCGACCGACTTCAAGTGGGCGTCGCACGCACCCAATACGCCAGGCGATGCCGCAAAATGGCGCGACGAGCACGGCTGGTTCGACAACCACCACTGGATCTTCCCGATGTTCCCGGCGCGGTTCTCGGAAAGCTCCTGCCTCAAGTGCCATCACGACGTGGTCGATCTTGAACCGAGCGAGAAGTTCGCCTCGGCTCCGGCCCCCAAGGTCACGCACGGCTATCAGCTCATCCGCAAGTACGGCTGTTTTGGCTGTCACGAAGTGAACGGCTACGACGGGCCCGACCGCCGAATTGGCCCCGACATGCGTCTGGAGCCCAACTATTTCGCCTCGGCACAAGCGCTCCTCCCCTTGCTACCGGAGCGTGAGGCCTATTTCACGAAACTGAAAGCTGAGGCGCCGGAAGACGAACAGGCAAAGGTCGGGACGCATCTCGAAACGATTCGCACTGTCGCCAGTCTAGCCCAGCGGCTCGCCGCGCAGCCGGAACTCGACGACGTGCGGCACCGCCTCGCCGAGTTGCTCGAGATCGATGCGCGAATCGCTGCGGCCAACCAAGAGAAGCCGGCCGACCAGCACGCCTGGACCAGCTTTGACGCGCGGATTCACGCGATGGCGGGTTGGTTCAAGGACCAGGAAACCCCTGGTACGGAACGGAAGTCGGGACCGAGCCTGCGGTACATTTCGGAAAAGGTCGACCGCACATTCCTTTACGACTGGCTGCACGATCCGACTAACTTCCGCCAGACGACCCGGATGCCCAAGTTCTTCGGACTGTGGGATCATCTGAAGGACAGCGAGGGGAAGATGACCGATCATCTGGCCCCCGAACTCGAACCGATCGAGATCCGCGGCACGCTCGAATTTCTGCTGGCGCAAAGCGAGGCCCAGTTCGAGAAGGCGAGCACGTCGCCGGATGTGCCGAAGCTCGTCCAGCTCTACGAACCGCTCGCCCGCGAACCAGGCATTAGCCCCTGGACTGACGAGGAAAAAATCGCCCGCGGCAAGGAACAGTTCCAAGTCCGCGGATGCCTGGCGTGCCACACGCACCAGGACTTCCCCGACGTCTCGAAGTACCGGGCGAAGGACGAGATTGTGCAGGGACCTGACCTGTCGGGTATCGCCGACAAGTTCAGCGCGGAGCGTAACCCGCAGGGTCCCGACTGGCTCTATAGCTGGATCAAAGAGCCGACGCGGTATCACGCTCGCACCGTGATGCCGAACTTGTTCCTGGGTCCCGAAGTGGACGCGGGGGCCGATCCCACGAGCAAGGACGACGACAAGACGTTCGACCCGGCTGACGACATCGCAATGTATCTCCTGTCGGCCTCTTCGAAGTCCGACTGGCAGCCAGTGCCAGAGGCCGCCTCCGCCAGCCAGCCGCTCGATGCCGAAGGACGCGAAGCGCTCCGGTCGCTGATGCTGGAAAACCTGAATGAAGCATTCTTCAAAGATGCCGCCGCGGACTATCTCGAAAACGGTATCCCGCCGGAAATGGAAGGCGAACTCAAGGGGGCCGAGAAGGACCTGATCGTCGATCCGGCCAATCGGCCTTCCGACGCCGAAAGGGAACTTATCCAGCTCCGCTACATCGGTCGCAAGACCATTGCCAAGTACGGCTGCTACGGCTGCCACGACATCCCCGGTTTTGAGGATGCCAAACCAATCGGCACGGGTCTGGCCGATTGGGGCCGCAAGGATCCCTCGCGGCTGGCGTTCGAGCACATCACGCACTACGTCGATGGCCACGGCCACGGCGGTGCAGCCGCCCACGGCTCGACGGCCGATCCGAATCACACGGGGCCCGGCGAAACAGCCTCCGAAACTCCTGAACAGGAGATGGTCGGGCAAGAAGACACGACCGTTCAAGAGACGAAGGACTACTTCCTCGAGCAACTCCACTCGGGCAACCGCATCGGCTTTATCTACCAGAAGCTGAAGGAGCCCCGGAGCTACGACTACGACAAGACAAAGAACAAACGCTACAACGAGCGGCTGCGCATGCCGCAGTTCCCCTTCTCGCTCGACGAGCGGGAAGCGGTGATCACGTTCGTACTAGGCCTCGTGGCCGATCCGCCGCGCGAAAAGTACGTCTTCACGCCCGATGCCCGGGGCGAAGCCCTGATCCAGGGACGCAAGGTCCTCGAAAAGTACAACTGCGGCGGCTGCCACATCCTGGAGCTGGAAAAGTGGCAGATCAGCTATCCGCCGGAGACCTACGGCCCGCAGAATCCGCAGCCGATCTTCCCGTTCATGGCGGTGAACACCAACCCGCAAGACTTGGCCGAACAGGCCCAGCCAGACTATCGCAATTTGTTGCATAGCCACCTGGCCGGTCTGCCGAAGCTTGCCAAGAACGATGGCCTGCCCGACGTGGCCGACCTCGATGGCCTGTCGCTCGACCCTGAATCGGAATACCCGCTCGACGAGATCAGCCTCGCGATCGATCTCTGGAAGCCGACGATCATCGATGGCAGCGAATACCTCACGGGTCAAACCGCCGTGTCGACGCCCGTCACCCGGCTGCAGTCGCGCGAGCCGGCCTGGGGGGGCCTGTTGACCAAGTACTTGCTGCCCGAAGTGACGAAGATCGAGCGGCGGAGCAATCCCAATGCCTCGGGCTCCGAAGCCTACGGCTGGTTGCCGCCACCCTTAATCGGCGAGGGGGAGAAAGTGCAGGCCGCCTGGCTGCACGACTTCCTGCTGGAGCCCTATCCGATTCGTCCGGCAGCCTTTTTGCGGATGCCGAAGTTCAACATGACCAGTGACGAGGCGACGAAGCTCGTTAATTACTTCGCCGCCGTGGACAACGCCGAGTTTCCGTTCCAGCTCAGTCAGCAGCGGCTGTCGGGAGAGTTGGAAGCTCAGGCGAAGGCCTATGGCCGCAACCTGGACGAAGCGGGCGTCGCCGCCCCCGAAGGGGCCAGCGGAAACTGGGCCGATCAACCGACCGAGGCGCTCGTCGCACGGCGTTTCGAAGACGCTCTGAAAATCGTCGTGGATGGCAACTACTGCGTGAAGTGCCACCTCGTCTCGGATTTTGAGCCGACCGGCAGCAACCGCGGCAAGGCCCCCAACCTTTCCGATGTCTACCGGCGGCTGCGGCCCGAGTACACGCGCCGCTGGATTGCTCAGCCCAACGCGATCCTGCCTTACACGTCGATGCCCGTGAATATCAAGTTTGATCCGGCGGCTCCGCACCTGGGAGGCGTCAGTCAGGACTTGTATCACGGCACGAGCATCGAGCAGGTGGACGGGCTGGTCGATTTGCTGATGAATTTCGATACATTCACGCGCGAGAGCCGCCGCATTGCCGACCTGGTGAAGCCCGCGACTGTTCCTGCGGACGGCACCGTTCCTGCGGATGGCACTGCACCGGCGGACGGGACAGCACCGGCTGACGCAACGCCTCCCGCTGCGGCGGCTACTTCCGAAGCTGGAGTTCGCTGAATGATGTGGCTTCAAATTCCGTTGGATCTACCAAGTCCGGTCGTGGTTCATCCTGGCCGGGACGCCTATGATAATAGGGTGGTCGCGCATCCTGCCTGTCGAGATACGAACGGTGCGACCGTGGTTCGATCTCTCCCACCTAGCGGCCGCGGCATGAAGTTAAGTCAGGGCGGCGGCCCGAAATCGAGGAGTTGCTGATATGTATCACCGTTTGACGTTAATCGGTTGCGCGGCCGTCGCCGCCCTGGTATTTGGCGGAGCCGCCAGCGCAATGGCCCAGCAGTGGGGCGACCTGGAGATGGACTTCGTCCTCGGGGACGCCTTCAAGGCCGAAAAGATCGTTCCGGACAAGGACGTAGCCTTTTGCGGCAAGCACCCCTTGTTCCGCGAGAACGTGGTGGTCGACCCGGCGACGAAGGGAGTAAAGAACGTCGCGGTCTACCTGCTTGCCACTCCTGGCAAGAAGGTAGCCGTGCATCCGGACTACGAGAAGACTGCCAAGGACGAAGTGCTGCTCGACAATAAGGACTGCCGTTATGAGCCGCACGTGCTCGCCCTGCGGACGAGCAACACGCTGGTCCTGGGGAATTCCGACCCGATCGGCCACAACATGAAGGCCGAGTTTTTCAATAACCCGCCATTCAACGATCTGATTCCGGCCGGGGGGAAAGTGAAGAAGACGCTCAAGGCGGCGGAGTCGGCGTTCGTGCCGGTGCAGTGCAGCATTCACGGTTGGATGGGCTCGTATGTCCTGATTAAGGACGATCCGTACGTCGGCATCTCCGATGAGAAGGGGCACTTGGTCATCAAGAACTTGCCCGTTGGCGAACACACATTCATCGTCTGGCAGGAAAACACGGGATATATCTCGAAGCCTGTGAAGGTGAATGGCAAGGCGACCACCTGGGCCCGCGGCCGGATGAAGGTCACGATCAAGCCGGGCGCAAACAAGATCGGCAAGGTCGAATTGACCCCCGAAGCGCTGAAGCTGAAGTAAATCCATCGGGAAATGAAGGTTCCACGTTTGCCGGGCACAGAACGTCCGGCAAACTGACTCGAAGGGCGTTAACCGTGATGCGAGCAGTTATCACCTTGTCGGCCGCGGCGATTGTGGTCAGTCTCACCGGCTGCCCGCGTCCGCTGACGGCGCCGGCCCGCGTCACGGAAACCAATGTCGTGGCGCTCAGGAAAGCGTTTGGCGGCGATCAGACGGCGGCCGGACCCGCAAAGGCCGCGCCTGAGCCGACCGGCTGGGCAACGTTCAAAGGAGTGGTGAAGCTCAACGGCACGCCTCCTGCGCCGACTACGCTGACGGTCACCTCGGACCATGCCGTCTGCGCCCCGGGAGGCCGGCCGGTTTATGCCAACGATCTGGTTGTCGGAGCGGACGGAGGGATCAAGAACGTCGTGGTGTATCTGACGACGAAATATCCCGAAGGCGATCCCGCGTGGGAGCATCCCGACGTTGTCGCCGCCGCCGACGCGCCGCAACCGTTTGATCAGAAGGAATGTGTCTTTTTGACGCGGGTCTTCACGATGCGTTCGACCGCGGTGCTGACGATCCTGAACAGCGATCCGGTGGGGCACAATACGAACATTTCCGGCGGTGGTGGGGCCGCCCCGTTCAACGGCACGATTCCGTCGGGAGGACGCGCGACTTATACCCCGGGGGGCGAGTCGTCTGAACCGTTCGGCGTCTCTTGCAGCATTCATCCGTGGATGGCGGCCTATGGCATCGTACGGAAAAGTCCGTATTTTGCCGTGACGGACGAGAACGGGCAGTTTGAGCTGAAGAATGTGCCCGCCGGAGTGCCGCTCGAGTTCCGGATTTGGCAGGAGAAGTCGCGTTTCCTCGGGGAAGCAGAGATTACGGGGGGGGCTTTCGACAAGTTCAACAAGGGCCGGCTGAATCTTCAGTTAGATCCGGATGAAACACGGGAACTTGTATTCGTGGCTCCCGCCAAACTGTTTGGCGGCAATTAGTCAGACTCGCCGCGTGCGGCTGGTACGCTCGGGCTGGGAAAACTGGTGATCGACAGTCGCGCCGATAATTACTCGTCGCGTACGATAAAGGTCAAGTTGGTTATGAATCGCTCGCTGCTCATATTGCTGGCTGCTACTGCGGGGGGAGTTGCCCTGGCGGGCTGCGGATCTCCCGCGGCGGAATATCGCCGCTACGAGACATTCGCCCACAAGGCGGCGCAGGATGCCGGAATCGAGAAATTGAAAGCGTCGCAGCTCAGCGAAGTCGACGACCTCCTGGCGGCGTTTTATGGAACACCCGACGAGCCGGCAATTCCGGCTGTCGAAGATGCGGACATTGCGAGTGTCTTGAGTCTCCCGCTGTTGCAGATGGCGGCCGGACCAGTCGGAAGCGATGAACAAGGACGCCCGCGGGGGCTGTACCGGGAACACTGTGCGCATTGCCATGGGATTACGGGGGACGGAAATGGTCCGACCGCGGCCTTCTTGAATCCCTATCCACGCGACTATCGTCCGGGGAAGTTCAAATTCAAGTCGACGCCGGTGGGCGGCAAGCCGACGCACGCCGACCTCAAAAAAGTGCTGCTCGAAGGGGTCGCCGGCACAGCGATGCCCTCGTTCAAATTGCTGACCGACATCGAAGTCGAGGCCCTGACGCAGTACGTGATCTACCTTTCGCTGCGGGGTGAGACCGAGCGGGAACTGATTCGCATGCAGGCGGAACTCGATCTCGACTCGGAGCCCAACGCACGGCTGGTGAACATCGTCACCGAAAACGCCACTGATGAAGAGAGACAACTGCAGCAGGAACAAATGGCGGCAGTCAAAGAAAAGATCGCCACGGTGGTCAACAAGTGGACGGGAGCGATGGACGCTTCGGTCGAGATTCCACCCCGTCCGGAGATGACCCCCGAGGAACTGGTCGAATCGCGCAAGCTCGGGCGCACGCTGTTCTACGGATCGATTGCCAACTGCGTGAAGTGCCACGGCGATTCGGCCCTGGGGGACGGCCAACTCACCGACTATGACGACTGGACGAAGGAGTTTATCGGCGAAGGGAAGGACCCCGAGGTGGTCGCACAGTATGTAGCCCTGGGACTGCCGGAGCCGCGCAACATTCGTCCCCGCAATTTGCGCATGGGGATTTACCGCGGCGGCATGCGGCCGATCGATATTTACTGGCGCATCCGCAACGGCATCGAAGGGACGCCGATGCCTGCCGCCACGATGAAACCCGACGGCGATCCAAATGCCAAAGGCCTCACCCCCGACGATATTTGGCATATTGTCAATTACATCGAATCGCTCCCTTACGAATCGATCAGCAATCCGAACGATGCGGCCGAGCGGGCCCTGGAGCGGATGCGCATGTAACGCGTGGGAGCGAAACATTGTTCGCTGCACACCAGCCTGGACCTAGTGCGAGTTAAGCGGCAGATATTCCCAGACCGGCGCGTCCCGGTTGACCGAGAGGAGCCCGACAGTGGGTCGTTTTTGGAGCATCCTGTTTTTGCTGGTTCCCATTCTGGGAGTCGGCGTCTTCGTCTGGGCGATGGCCGGCCTGTGGCCCATGGCCGGACACTGGCTCCCCGAAAACGTAAACGATCATGGACACGTGATCGACAACCTGTTCATGTTCATCCTCATCCTGACGGGGGTGATCTTCATCGGCACGGGGATAGCGCTGTTTTGGTTTCTCTGGAAGTACGACAGCGCGAACAATGCCGCCCCCGTGGCCTTCACGCACGGGAGCCACACGCTGGAAGTGGTTTGGTCAATCATTCCTGCCGCGGCGCTGGTCTTCATCGCCATTTACCAGATGAACGCCTGGGCCGATGCCAAGATGCGGCGGCCGACGCTGGCCGATGGACGCGTAAAGCCAGAAATCGCCGAAGTGACCGGCCGGCAGTTCGAATGGCGGATTCGCTATGCCGGCAAAGACGGCATCGTCGGCACCGAGGATGACGTGCAGGTCGTCAACGACTTGCACCTGCCGGTTGATGAAGAGATCGTTCTGAAGATCAAGAGTCAGGACGTGCTCCACAGCTTTTTCCTCCCCAACCTGCGCATCAAGCAGGATGTGGTGCCGGGAATGAAGCAGTTCGTCTGGTTCCGGGCGAACAAGACGGGAGTCTACGACATCGTCTGTGCGGAACTCTGCGGTTGGGGACACTACAAGATGCGCGGCCGGATCACGCTGGAAAGCCGCGAGGATTTCGATCGCTGGCTCGCGAAGGCCTACGACGAGCAGAATCAGGCTCAGTACACGCCGGCGACAGGAGAAGCAGAATGAGTGCGGTTGCCGTCCCGACCCACGGGACTGTTCACGATCATCACGCTCCGGCGCTCGACCTTGGGACGTTCGTCCGGACCTACGTTTTCTCGCTCGACCACAAGATCATCGGGCTGCAGTTCCTGTTTTCGACGCTGCTCTGGTTCCTGGTCGGCGGTCTCTTGGCCCTGGGGATCCGCTGGCAGTTGGCCTGGCCTTGGACCGACATGCCAATCATCGGGCGGATGCTGTTTTCGGCCGAAGGGGGCCAGATCTCGCCCGAGTTCTATACCACGCTATTCACGATGCATGCCACGGTGATGATCTTCTTCGTGATCATCCCGATCCTGGCCGGGGCTTTCGGCAACTACCTGATCCCGCTGATGATCGGGGCCGACGACATGGCCTTTCCCACGCTCAACATGCTGAGCTACTGGTTCATGTGGCCCGCGTTCATCTGCATCGGCATCTCGTTCCTGTGGCCACCGTATGGGGCCGGCGGCGGCTGGACGAGCTATCCGCCGCTCTCAGTGGTGACCGAAGCCGCTCCCGGAAGTGCCTTTGCCCAGACAATGTGGCTCCTGGGGGTCACGTTCGTCGGCGTCTCGTCGATGATGGGCTCGGTCAACTACATGACGACCATCATCCAGATGCGGGCACCCGGCATGACGATGTTCCGTCTGCCGATGACGATCTGGGGGATGTTCATCACAGCCATCCTGCAGGCGTTCGCCTTGCCGGTGCTCACAGCGGCCGGCTTCATGCAGCTCATGGACCGGACGATGGGCACCGGCTTCTTCCTGCCGGAAGGGCTGATTGTGAACAACTCGATGCCGGCGACCGGGGGCGGACAGCCGCTCCTGTGGCAGCACCTCTTTTGGTTCTATAGCCACCCGGCGGTGTACATCATGATCCTGCCGGCGATGGGCATGGTGAGCGATATCATCGCTTGCTTCGCCCGCAAGCCGCTGTTCGGCTACAAGCCGATGGTCTACTCGATCAGCGGGATCGCCGGCCTGGGGTTCATCGTGTGGGGCCACCACATGTTCGTC
Source organism: Pirellulaceae bacterium (assembly GCA_025459145.1). Lineage (GTDB taxonomy): Bacteria > Planctomycetota > Planctomycetia > Pirellulales > Pirellulaceae > CAYLLN01. Next base: position 30,314 of record JALORD010000004.1, read on the forward strand.
TCCGGGATGAATCCGCTCCTGGGGATGACGTTCATGGTCAGCACGATGATGATCGCCCTGCCGAGCGCGGTGAAGACGTTCAACTGGCTGGGGACCATTTGGGGTGGCAAGATTCAGTTCACCACGCCGATGCTGTTTGCCCTGTCGTTCGTGTCGATGTTCATCATCGGCGGGCTGTCGGGCATCTTCATGGCGGCGACGCCCGTCGACATCTTCATCCACGACACGTACTTCATCGTGGCCCACTTCCACTATGTGCTGTTCGCCGGCACGGCGATGGCCGTCTTCGGGGCGATCTACTTCTGGTTCCCGAAAATGTTCGGCCGGATGATGGACGAGAACCTGGGGAAGATTCACTTCTTCCTGACATTCCTGTTCCTCAACGGCACGTTCTTCACGATGCACATCCTAGGGGCGGTCGGGTTCCCCCGCCGGCTCGCCGATCCGTATGACTACGAGACCTTCCGGCACCTGCTGCCGATGAACCAGTTCATGACCATCTGCGCCATCGGCATGGTCGCGACGCAGGTGATCTTTGCCTACAACTTCATCCGCAGCATGTTCTTTGGCACGCCGGTCGGGCGCAATCCGTGGGGCGCGAACAGCCTCGAATGGATGGCCCCCAGCCCGCCGGGACACGGCAACTTCGACTTCCAGCCGATCGTTTATCGGGGACCATACGAATACGGCTCGCCCGAAGTGGATACCGACTTCTATCCGCAAACCCAGCCGCCGCCGAGTGATCCGGCCCGGCGGGTGAAACCGGAACATCATTAGCCCCCTCGGGCAAGTTCAACACGTCACTGGCAATGTCACAGCGTGAGATTCAACGGCAATCCCCCTGGCCACATCGGCTGGCGGTATTGCTTGCGCTCGTGACATTTCCGCTGATCTGGGTGGGCGGCCTTGTGACCACGTACGACGCCGGTATGGCGGTTCCTGACTGGCCAGGAACCTACGGTTACAACCTGTTTGCCTATCCCTGGACGACGTGGGTGGCGGGTCCGTGGGACCTCTTTATCGAGCATGGACACCGCTTGCTGGGCGCGACGGCGGGACTCGTGGCGATCGCCCTGGTGATCGTGACCTTCCTGACAGAGAAGCGGACAGTCATCCGGTTCGCTGCCGCGGGCGCGCTGGTGCTCGTGGTCGTGCAAGGAGCTCTTGGCGGCGCGCGCGTACTCTTGGATGCACGGCTGGTGGCCATGATCCACGGTTGCCTGGGGCCGGCTTTTTTTGCCTACTTGGCGGCGCTGATTGCAGCCACTTCCTGTCGCCCTCCATCATCCGAGCGCACCGCGGCGCCCGTCTCGACTCTGGGACCACTCGCTCGCACGGCGTGGATCCTGGCCGCGCTCGCCTGCGGCCAACTCATCCTGGGCGCCGTATTGCGGCATATCCCCTACGGGGCGACTCCGCAGGTGTTCCGCATCGCACTCGTGTTTCACTTGGTGGTCGCGGCCGCCGTAGTGCTGCAGGTTGGCTGGACCGCTGTCCAGGCCTGGCCCGTCGGTCGCCAGTTCCGCGGCCTGCGTTCTCCGTCGCTGGCGCTGCTCGCACTTGTCGCGCTGCAGATCGTGTTGGGCCTGGCAACGTATGTGGCCAAGTACTCCTGGCCGGCCTGGTTCGGCGACTATCAGTTCGCCGCGGCTTATGTCGTCGAGGAGCGAAGCCTGCATCAAGCCCTGGTCACTACCGCCCATGTTGCGGGAGGTTCGCTGATCCTCTTTACGGCGGTGACACTTGCGATGCGAAGCAGCCTGGCGGCTGTCTCCGGAGAGAGCCGGGCCCCCTCCGCCCATTCGCAGCCGGCGTCGCCGTTCTCTGCCCTCCTCTGGAAGCGGAGAACGGCCCTATGAGTACTTCAGCCCTGGTTGTGGCGGCCCCGCGAACGACGATTGCCGCTCGCCTGCGCGACTACGTGGAATTGACGAAGCCTCGCATCGCCGTCCTGGAACTCGTCGTGGTGGCAACAGCCGTTGTCGTCGCGACGTGGGGGACTCCTGATCCGGCGAGCCTCTGGCATGCAATGGTAGGAACGCTGCTGGTCGCCGCCAGCGCAAGCGCCGCCAACCAGTGGCTCGAGCAGGGGCTCGACGGACGCATGAAGCGGACTGCCAATCGGCCGCTTCCCGCCGGGCGTCTCGCTTCCGGCGAGGTCTTGGCGTTCTCGGCGATCACACTGCTCGCAGGAATCGCTTACTTCGTCTGGTTCATCAACGTGACCTCGCTGGGCTGGGCCCTGGCGACGTGGATTGCATACGTAGTTTTGTACACGCCGCTCAAGACCCGCTCGGCGATGAATACGGCCGTGGGGGCGGTGGCGGGGGCGCTACCGGTCCTCATCGGCTGGACGGCGACGGGCAATGCACTCGATCTGCGGGCCCTGGCGCTCGCCTTGCTTTTGTTTCTTTGGCAATTCCCGCACTTCATGGCGATCGCCTGGCTCTACCGCAACGAGTACGGCCGGGCTGGCTACAAAATGCTGACGGTCGTCGAGCCGACCGGCCAGCGCGCCGGCTGGCAAGCGGTCATGGCCGCTCTCGCGCTCGTTCCGATCAGCCTGGTGCCGGTGCTCGAAAACCCGAGCCTGGGGAGTGTGCTCTTTATCGGAGCAGCCAGTTTCCTGGGACTGGGTCAACTCGCCCTGGCGATCGCCTTCTGGCGGCAACCCGACGACTTCCGGGCCAGGCTCCTCTTGAGAGCCTCGCTCGTATACCTGCCTACGATCATGCTCCTGCTCGTGCTCGTACCTTGGCTCTAGCGAGTAACGTGCAGACTGCTTGCGCCGGCAGCCACCATTTACGAAGACACAATTCGTTCTAGCGACTTTTTTTCGATCATGGCAAGCACTGAAGCTCACGGACATGGCCACCTGAAGCTGGAGTATCAGCCTTCGCTGCCGCTGAACAATGGCAAGTTGTTCTTGTGGCTGTTTCTGTCGACGGAGATCATGTTTTTCGCCGGCCTGATCGGGACGTACATTGTGCTCCGGTTTGGGGCTCCTCCCGGCACGTGGCCGGCCCCGCACGACGTGCACCTGGTCGAAACGGTGGGCGCGATCAACACATTCGTGCTGCTCTGCTCCAGCGTGACGATCGTGCTGGCTCTGGAAGCGGCCCGCAATAATCAAGCTAGCCTCGCCAAAGGATGGATGGTCCTTACTCTCGTCCTGGGAACGGTCTTCCTCGGGATCAAAGCGTACGAATACAAGGAAAAGTTTGCCCACGGCATCTATCCCGCGAAACCGCGGAGCCTGTTGCACGACAAGGCCGACCTCTATTACGTACAGGCCGTGCGGGGCTCGCTGAAGCAGCGGTACGATGCACTGCTGGCCGAAAAGGGAGCGCTGGAGGCGGACGGCAAGCAGTTGGGCGAGGAGCAGGCCAAGCAATTCGCGTTGTACGAAAATCTGCTTCGGAATGTTGTGCAGTGGACCGAGCTCAAGGCCGCCAAAACCGACGATCCGGTCGCTCGCCGGCTGACGATGGAGCGGCTGGCCGAAGCGATCTATCCGCTGCACCACACCGAAGAAGCGAGTGCCGCGTACATCGCCGCCCTCGATGCCGAGGCCGTGGAGTTAGCGGGGCAGATTGCCAGTGCCGCGCAGGCTCAACAGGGGCTGACTTCCGAGCGGGCGGCGCTCGACGAGCAAATGGCCGGTGTCCAGAAGC
>JALORD010000142.1 GCA_025459145.1 Pirellulaceae bacterium
AAGCGGTCGTTCCCCGCTTCGCCGAACAGGATGTCATTGCCCAGGCCGCCAATCAGGATGTCGTTCCCTTCGCCGCCGTAGATCAGATCGGCCAGGTTGCCACCGCGAATCGTGTCATTACCCAGGCCGCCGAAGATCGTGGTCGAATATGCAGTGAATCCAGTCAGGTTCAGATCGTCATCACCCGCCAGGCCATGCACTTCGACGCCCGCCAGGTTCGTACCGGCGGTGACCGTGACGCCATTGGTCGTAATCGCGGAACCAGCCGCGGTGACGGCATCGGCGGCCGCCGTGCCAGAGATGGCCAGCACATCGTCGATCGGGCCAGCGATGTCGCCGTTGATCGTCAGGCTGGTCGCAAAGCTCACCAGGTTTGTCGGGAAGACCTCGAATCGATCGGACCCAAAGTTGTTGTCCAGCGAGATCGTGTCGAAGTCCGATACATCGATCGACTCGCGGCCGTCGATCTGCACCAGGTCGCCGACAAAGCCGGCCGAGACGGTCCACAGGTTGTCGCGCAGGTCGTCATTAATCGTCAGCGCATCGAGGTCGCCGGCATTACCGGCGAGATACAAGTGCTCGATGCCGGTGTAAGCATTGACCACCGCATCGACCAGAACTTCGCCGTTCGTAGGCTGATTGCCCGGGTTGACGACGAATGTCTCATCCACCGCTGCCGCACCAACGATCGACAGCGAGTCGCTGCCGCCAGGCTCGCCGCCGTGGACATTCACCACCTCATAGGGCAGCGTCGCATTGAGCACGAACGAATCGTCGCCGCCAAGCCCTTCGAGCGTCAGGGCCTCAACGTTTGTTTGCTGCAGTGCAATGCGCGAACCAAGGCTGTTTGTGAGGAGCACAGATCCCGTGCCCGCTTCCACATCGAACGTGTCGGAAAGCGAGGTGCCCAGGGCGACGAGCGTGTCGAATCCGCCCGCGCCATCCGCCCTCAGCGAAGCCCCAATGCCGACGTTCTGATAGTCGAGGCGGAGCCAGTTGTTAACGCGCAGAGACCCTTCGTCGGTCGTTTCGCCCGGCGTATGGACGATCGTGTCGGCCAGATCCGTGCCGACGATCGTCAGGATGTCGTCGCCGTCCTCTCCGTCGTACTCGAGCAACTCGACGCCGCCATCGGACGACGTGTAGGTGAACTCGATCGGGTCGCCCACCGGATCGTCGCAGATGAACACAAATGGGCCAATCGTGATCAGCGAATCGAGCACGCCGCCGTTGTTCGTATCGATGTCGATCGTGCCGGTGTCCGAACCGGTTGGCGTGTAGACGACGGTCTGGGTTCCGGGAGTCTCGACAACCAACCGATCCCCTTCGTTGTTCGCCCCGTCGGAGGGCGGTCCGCCCGCGACATAGACATCGACGTCCCACTCCGCATTATTCGGCGCGGGGGTCCGAATGACGATGTCGTCGTCGCCGGCCCGCGCGTCGATATACAGTTCCGGTTCATCGATGAACAGGATTTCAGGGCCGGCGTTGATGCTTACCGTGAAATCCTGCACGCCATCGGCCAGGGGGCTGTAGCTGTCGTCGCGGGCGATGACCGTGATGTCATCGTCGCCATTGGTTCCCAGGATCAGGAACGGGCAGGGACCATTTGGCGAGACGATCAGGCTTTCGATGTGATCGAAGCTGACCGCGCCGCCTCCTGTGAGGAAGCCCCCTTCGTCGCTCTCGGGACCGGCGAAGAAGCCAATCGCACCAATCACATTGAGCACATCGCCCGGTTGCACACCGATCGGGTCGCCGCCGTCGATGAAGACCGGAATCGGCCCGGCTTCAACCTCAAACGTCTGGGCCAACGCATTGCCCACGACGACGAGCGTGTCGTTGCCGCCCGCCATATCGACATTGAGGAGTCCTCCTCCCAAATTGCTGTATAAGATCTCGGGAGCCGCAGTCTGGCTGCTCACCTGGCCATTCTGCTGGACCGCCAAGCCGTGGACGACCCGTCCCGTGTCGGCCGACAGGACAGTGACCGTGAGATCGTCATCGCCGGTCGTCGCGACGATCGTCGGGCTTACGCCGCCAGCATCGAGGTCGATCGTTTCGACGCCCGTATAAGTGATCGCTGCAAATCCGGTCTCCGAGACGCTGGATGCGCCGAGGTCAGCCGTTACAGCACCGCCGGAACCCGTAAAGTTGAGGAGGTCACTGGCACTCGGATCGCCCCCCTCGACGATGATGCCGTTGGGAATCGAGTGATTCCCCGGAATATTGAACGTATCGTCTCCAGCCAGTCCTTGCAGAATCAGAGTTCGGACTGATGTCGTATTGATCGATAGGGTGACCAGGGTTGCAGCGGGATCGGTGACAATCTGAACCGATCCACTTGCGAGGACGTCAAACGTGTCGTCCGCGTCGCGGCCCCGCAGAGCCAAATCGTCGTCGGCCAGTCCGCCGGCGTCCGCCAGCGTAAACGAGCCGCCCGTGCCCAGATTGGTGAAGCCCAATCCCAGCAGGTCTGCTCCAAAGCCGAGCGAACGCAGAGCGATCGTCGCCTGATCTGCCAGCGCACCGGGCGTATACGTGACACGTTCACTTCCCGCCGGAGTCGTCAGCGTCAGGTCGTCGTTGCCGCCCAGGCCGTTGATCGTCAGGTGCTCAACGGTCGCCAGGTTCACGACCGGTGCAGCGTTGACCTGCACGGTGCCGGCGTCCGCAGCCGTGGGACGGTAGTTGATCGTGTCAACAGCTGCGGTGCCGTTAATCACCACTTCGTCGCTCGCCGTCGGATCGCCACCCTCGACGTTGATCGTCGTCAGGGCCATCCCATCCGGCGTGATGCTGAATTTGTCGTCGCCGAAGCGGCCTTGCAGCGTGAGCGTACCGAAGCCGACAAAGCCGATCACGGGGCCGTCGTTAATCCAGACGAGGTCGTTCGCACCCAGTCGATCGGCCGCAATGGTGTCGTTGTCGTCGGTGCCGCGGGCCGTTAGGACGCCGCCACTCGTGGTCGACAGCGTGATCTGCTCGATGCCGCTGAAATCGATTTCGCCGGCTCCCGTCCCGTCGAGTGTACCGGACTGTGAGTTTTCGCCCTGCGAATAGCGGACATGCTGGGGAACAGCAACGTTGAGCACATCGGGCGTCGTGCCAGGCAGCGTATTGGGCCCGCCCGCATCGACGACCGTCGTCACATCAACCAGCGGCAGCAGGTTGAAGATATCGCCGCCATCCAGGCCGATCAGCTTGAGAACTTCCGTCTCCTCGAAGCTGACCAAAGTTCCATTGACCGTCGCGGTATTCGGGGCTCCCGGTGCCGAGGCAAACGTATCGTTGCCTGCGGTGCCACTCAGGGCGAGATGATCGGTCCCGCCATTGCCGTCGAACAGGTAGGTGCCGTTCAGCAGGTGGAACTGCGGTCCCGAGCCGTTGACGGTGACGAGCACTTCATCCAGCACGGGGCTGGTCACGTCGAAGGAGTCATTGCCGGCCGAGCCCAGGACCGTGATCTCCGCTCCCGCACCGTCGATCTCAATCGACTCAATACCGGAGTAAGTGACGGGGCCCAGGCCCGCTTCGGTAATCGTTCGGTTGGCCGGATCGACCGTGATCGCACCGCCGGTGCCATTGAAGACCAGCGTGTCGCTCGCCCCCGGATTTCCGCCGTTGACGTAGATCTGCACACCAGCTTCCGGCGTGATCTCGAAGCTGTCGTCGCCGTCGCCCCCTTCGATTTGCACGAAGGCGGTTGTGCCGCCATCAATGGCAGTTCCGACGGCAATGCTCGAGAACAACAATCCGCTGATCGAGCTTTCCAACCGACCGTTGGCGTATGTGACGTCGTCATTGCTGACGGTGCCCACAAATGCGAAGGCGTCGGTGCCCCCCTGATTTCCGAACACGTTGAAGCCGATCACGCTCGCCTGAGCCATTCCGGTGAACGTGATCTCTGGCAGCGTAAAGGCGCTATCGTCCATCGTGCCAATTACGCGGCCAATGTCCGCTGTCTCGCCCTGGAAGTAGGTGAACAGATCGTTTCCGGCGGTTCCATCGACACCAAACGCATCGCCGTCCGCCAGCTGGCCAACCAGAGTGACATGTTCAATGCCGGTATACGCCACATCAGGTGAAGCGCCCCCAAAATGCTCGACGCTACCTTCGCCCTGAGCCGTCGGAATCAGGACCAGCGGATCGAAACCGGCGTCGGACGAGACGATCAGCGTGTCGCTCGCGCCCGGATCGCCGCCGTTGACGTTCAAGGGGCCAGTGAAGCCAGTTGGATTGTTGATACTGATCGTGTCGCTGCCAGCCAGAGCGTTGATGGTCACTTCGGTCTTATTGGCGATGGCGATCGTCTCGAAGTTGTCGCTCGAGATCACGTTGCCAGCGAAATTGATTGCGTTGTCAGCCGGCGTGCCATTGACCACCAGCGGGCCGGCCATATTGTCGATGACCGGCTCGAGACCGCTGAACGTGACGGTTTGAGTCACACCGCCGATGACCATCGTGCTCACACCCTCACCCGGATTGGGGCCGACCGAGTAGGTGTTTGAAGTCGCGGTGTTGCCGGTGAGCGTGAGCGAGTCGTCATCCAGACCGCCGTCGTATTGCACGGGAATCGGCACGGCGCCGTTGGTGCTATCCACAATCAGCTCGTCGTTGCCGCCAAACAGGCGAATCGAGATCGACGGGATCGAAGTCAAGGCAAAGCTCGAGCTCCCCGAGCGCGGGACCGGCAGTGCGTCCGGTTGCGACCAGTCGACAATCAGGTTCGTGCCGCCCGCGTCCAGCTGGACGATGACCACGTCGCGCACGCCATCTTCGCCCTGGAAGATCACGCCGCCGGTGAGCGGGTCGATATAGAAGCCATACTGGAAGGCGATCGTCAGTGGCGTGGCCGCAGAGGGGGCGCTGATGTTGCCCGCCGCGTCTTCCAAGACGGTCGTGAACTCATAGTTGTCGTCGTTCAAGGGTTCAACCGTGATTTCCCACGTGCCGTTGGCGTTCACGACCCCCTGACCCACCAGCAGCGGGGCGCCTACGGGGACTCCACCCAAGGCGTCCAGGCGCTGGGCAAAGATGCGCACCTTGGCATTCGGTTCTCCCGTCCCGCTGAAGGCGGGAGAAATGATCGAGGTAATGCCGTCGCCCAAGGGCAAGGTATCGCTAGAAGCGAGCAGCGTGGGCGCGGGAGCAGGAACCGGGGCCGTGGTATCGACCGTAATGGTCAGCGGAGCGCCGATCGGACTGCGGCCCGCCGCGGCGGGACTGGCGCCATCTTCGATTCGCACCCAGGCTTCGATCACGTACTCGTCGTCGGCCAACACGCCAAACGTGCCGGTCCACAGGTTGCTGTTCGCCGCCTGGACGCGCGAGGCGTCTAAAGTCGTCACCACGCCCGTGGTTTGCGATGTGGCGGTGATCACCACATCGGCGCCCGGAGTGCCGGCCCCACCATCAACCGGAATGCCCATGTTGGCGAAGCTCGCCAGATCGGCCGTGACTTGCATCGTGGGTGTGTTGTCGGCCGTGACGTTGTCATCGTTGAGCATGCCCGTATCGCTGACATCCACCAGATCGGGCTGCGTGGGCGTCGGCGCGGCAAAATTCTCGATCTCCAGGTTGTAAATGTTGGCAACTCCGTCCGCGCTGTAGACACGCAGGAAGTACGTCTGCTGTCCGACGACCGGGATCACGATCTGCTCGTTATCGACAATTCCCTGCGAGATCGCGATGATGTCGCCGCTGGCGTCTTGCACCTGGATGTCGACGTCGCCCAAGGCGTCGGTAAAGTAGGCGTTGACGATCAGTTTACCGGTGGTGTGGGCGGTGATTTGGTAGAAATCCTGGTCAATGTCGAAGTTGCCGGTGCCGGTGTTGTGCAGCGTCAGCCCCGTCAGAGTGATTTCCGTTTCGCTCCCCAGCACCGTGGCCGTGCCGAGCGTATTGTTCGGCGGAAAGACCAGATCGGGATTGTCAAAACGATCGGGCAACACGTAGTTGGCGCCGTTCACCTGCAATAGTTCGATCTCGTCGAACGAAACCGCTTGCATGCCGGTCACCAAAAACGTCCCCGAGTCGCTTTCCGGGCCGGGGAGGAACTGGAATGCCGTATTGCCTGGTACCTCGACATTGAGAATGTCGCCCACGGGCTGCTGCAACACGCCAATTGGGTTGCCGCCGAGGATGGACAACTGGATCGCGCCGGGCGTTACGTTGAATGTATCGCTGCCCGCGAGTCCGGCGAAGTTGATCGAGTTGAAATTCGAAAAGTTTTGCAGGCTGTAGAGATTGCTGCCCCCTACCGAATCCGTGACGATGACCAGTTCGTTGCCGGGAACGCCGGCAGCGGTAAAGTCAGCATCGAAAGTGTCCTGGCCACTGGTCCCCGGGTTGGCCGGATCGGTGCCGCGGAGGGTGAGCGTGTCGGTATCGCCGGCTGTGCCCGCGGGACTGGAGCCATTGACGATGATGTTGACGTTAAGCTGGTAGTTGATAACGGCGATCGGTGTGCCGGTGGCCGCGTTGTTGCTGAAGACCTGGCCAGCTTCGGGAGCCGAGGGGGCGACGACGATGGTTTCAGAGACGCCGAGGACGCCGTTGTAGATGAGCAGGTCGCCGTCGAGAACCGGAGCGCCTTCGTTGTAGTAGGTTTCGATTCCCCAGCCTTGGGGCGTGTTGTTGGCATAGGGGGTGACCGCCAGTCCGTCGGCCAACTCGAACGTATTGACGTTCAGCCGGGTTACGCCGCTGAAGTTAACGAGGGGCGGAACCGCGATCGGCGCGGCGTTGTGGCTTAGTTGCAACGTGCCGGCGCCGACACCCGTACCAACGATCGTGATCTTGTCTTGTTCATCGTTGCCCGCGCCGCCATTGGCGCCGCCGGCCTGACCTTGGCCCTCGTCGCCGATGATGTTCAGAATACCGTCGCCGGGACGCAGGTCGATCGTTTCGAACTCGGTCGCGACGAGGTTGCCACTGCCGGGGAATTCAAAGACGTAGTTGCCGCCGATTTCATAGACGTTGATCGAACCTGGCGGAATGAGAATGAGTCGATCGCCGGGAAGGCCGGTTGGGTTGTTTCCATCGACGTTGTAGGTCGTGCCGGCGTTCAGGCTGGTGACTGTGACGGTATCGCCGTCGGCGTTGGTCGGGCCATTGCTGTTCTGGATATTGATCGTTTCCAGATTCGCATAGTTCAGGCCGGGAGCGCCATTGAACAGATTGCCGCCGCCGGTGCTGATCGTCGTCGCCGTGATGGTGTAGGTATCGCCCGTCAGGTCGCCGCCGTCTTCGAGCGTAAGCGTATCGCTGCCACCGTTGCCGTTGATCGTGAAGAGCTGAGCGCCGCCGACGATCACGCCGTCGAGGGTTCCACCGACTGCAGCGCCGTTGTTGTCGATTGTGATTGCGTCAGCGTCGCCATTTCCCGTGATGGTGATGCCCGAGGTATCGCTTTGGATCGTGCCGAAGAGGCTCATGATCGAGCCGACGCCCGGATCGGCGACGCCGCCACCGAGCGCATCGCCGTTGATCGAGAGAGCCGTGAAGGCACGAACGACCGAACCCGTATTAAACGTGACGTTGTCGCCGCCGTTCATCGTAAGTGCGGCGGTCGTGTCCTGGACCGTGACACCTGCGTTGACTGTCAGGTCGTCGCCCGCGGCAGCCGAGTCGCTGGCGGTGTACGTCATGCCGCCCGAGGTGATCGCGTTAGCGGCGATCGTGAGCGGGCTAGCGGCGCGAATGAGGCCGTTGCCGCCGACGCCGTTGACGGCATTGGCGTTGGGACCGCCGAGGTTAGTGAGCGTGAGGCCGCCAGCGGTGTCGGTGGCGAAGATGCCGCCGCTGGTCGTATTGCTGACATCCAGGTTGTTGACGGCGATGTGAATCGGGTTCGCGCCGGTGCCGATGCCGCCGACCGCGGTCAGGATCAGATCGGTTCCCGTGATTTCATTGGCCGCGTCATTCTCGGCGTCAGTGATGGCCCCAGCAGAGTTGAGCGTGATCGCGCCACCGCTGCTGATGCCGGCCAAAGCAGTGGCCGAATCCTCGGTAATACTGACGGTGCCGCCGTTGAACGTGAGCGAGCCGAAATTGGCCGTTCCTGCTGCAGCGATGGTGATCGCTCCGCCGCCGGAAGCAGTGAACGACGCATTGCCGCCCGCGACGAATGAATCCCCGCCGTTATCCGTCAACGAGATGGAAGTGCCCGACAACGCTGCCGTCGTCGTGACATTGACGGTCGCACCGGTCGCATCGGTAATCGCACCAGCCGAAGTGAGGACGAGGCTATTGGCCGTGTTCGCGCCGGCAATTTGCGTGTCGGAGTCTTCGGTGATGTTGACGGCGCCGGCGGAGTTGAACGTGAGAGAGCCGAAGTTGGCTGTTGCCGCGGCGGCAATCGTGATCGAAGTGCCTGCGAGGGACGCGTTGCCTGTGACGGCGATGTTGGCCAGGATTCCGTCGGTAATCGCCCCTGCTGACGTGATCACCAAACTAGCTGCTGTGCTTCCCCCAGCCAGGCTCGTTGCCGAATCCTCCGTGATGACAACCGCACCGGCCGAATTGAACGTGAGGTTACCGAAGTTCACGTCGTTGCCGGCCTGATCACCCAGGGTGATCGACGTACCGCTGAGTGAAGCGTTGCCCGTGACGGCCAAATCGGCGCTTGCGTCATCTGTAATCGAACCGGCCGACGTAAGGGATAGGCCACCTGCCGTGCTGCTGCCGGTCAGCACGGTGGCGCTGTTTTCGATGATCGTGACATTATTGACCGCCACATTGAACGTTAAGCTGCCGAAGTTGTGAGCAGCCGCGTTATCGAGCGTAATGCCAGTGCCGCTGAAGTTGGCGTTACCAGTGACGGCGATGGACGCACCGGCTGAGTCGGTGATGACACCGCCAGCGGTGACGATCAGGTTACTTCCAACGGACGAAGCGCCGCCGAAGCTCAGAGCGTTGATATCGTTGAGCGTTGCAGAGCCAGTAGAGACAACCGTCACATCCCCGCCGAAGTTGTTGGCATTAGCCAGATTAACACTGTCGGCAGTCAAAGCCGAAGTGCCAGTGACTGCGAGCGTGCCGCCAAACGAATCCGTGATCACCCCACCCGCATTGGCAACCAGATTGCCGCCGACGTTCATCGCGCCATCGATGAAAATACTATTGACCGAGTTGATTGTTGCGCTGCCTGCGACGTTCACGGTTCCGAAAGCGATGCTTCCCCCAGCTCCCGAGTCTGCGATATCCAGGCTGCCGGCAGTGATCGAGTTTGCACCCACTCCGTTACCAAAGTCATTGGCCGGATTGTCCAATACAATTGCTTGCCCTGCAGCGCTGAGCGAAAGTTGGGCGGCATTCGCTTGTGTGTTAACACTACCAGTTGAGTCGGTGATTCCCGCACCGTTCGCAGTGAGGCTCACACTGTCCGCGCCCGCCGTGCCGAACGTCGTTTGTGCGGTCGAGAAATCGACGGCGCTTGTCGTTCCGGCTTGATTAGCATTGACAATGAGCGTCGCAGTCGCAATCGCACCGCCGGCAAACGTGACGTTATTCGTGCCTGCACCGGCGCCGGTGTTCGCAACGCTGATCGACGTGCTCAGGTTGAGCGTGTTGTCGAACGTGATCGTCGCGGTGCCATCGCCTGTTGAGGCGTTGTTTGCACCCGTGGGCGAAAACGTACCGGAGTCGATCGCGAAGGTACGCGTGCCACCCGCTTCGGAGATCGTGAGGTCTTCGTTCGCCTCCAGCGTGATCGCGAGCGTCCCCGCGGCGTCGTTGAAGTTGTAGGTCGCCAGCACCCGCCGCTCTTCGAGCGACTCCAAATGCAAGCGGCGGGTTTGGCGGCGGGCCTCAGCCGGTTGCGAGAATCCAAAGAAAGAACGGCGCTTGTCAGAAGTACTGCGGCGGCTCTTGGTGCGACTCTTCACGTGGGATAACTCCTAGATCCAGCTAGCAGGGAGGGCGCTTAGCAAACGCCAGTCGGAGAATGCGTATTAGTACGAGTTCCCGACAACGCGCGAAATTGCGGGTTGCCGAAGGCAATCACGGCAAACTGGGGGAAATAGTAACTTCGCGAAACTGCCAGCGTCAAGCTAGCGATCCGTTAATTCCCACAAAACCGATATGAGTTTTGCGGTCGGCCCGGGCAGATACTCTCCGACTAAGGTCTCAAAACGCACGCCGCAGCCGCGGTTTTCCGTCATTTGCGGGGGGGTGCCTGCGATCAAGAAACGAAAAAAGCCGGGTCGGCTGAAGTTGCCGGCCCGGCTGGGGATTTTTCACACGTTTTCGATCAGGCGGCTGGTTGCTGGCCCGTGCCGCCCTGGCTGATCATGGAAAGTCCGTGTCGTTTACCAAAGGTATTCGACCCGGGCGGTGAAGCCGTCGAAGGTCATCATGCCTTTGAAGTTGTCCGAGCGATCGGTGAAGTTGTTGGCCTTCACGGCGTCGATCCACTCATTGGTGCGCACTACGTTGAACCACATGCTGTACATGTAGCCGGCCGACAATCGCAGGTTGCCGCAGCAGTTCTGCCAGCCGAGCCCCGCTTCAATATCGGTGATGGTCACCAGGCGACCGGCCTTCCAGCTCGTGTCGACAAGAGCGTCGTCGGCGTCGTTGGTGCCAAAGTACGAGGCGCGGAATTCACCGCCGATGAACGAGCCGGCACCCTTGCCGTAGGCGAACCACTGGCGATTGCGTCCGAACCACATTCCATCGAGACCGAGCTTCAGACCGCCGCCTTCGAAGTCGACGTCGGTCGCTACCGTTTCGAAGCCGTTGACTTCGAACAAAGCGTTGAACTCCTGGCTCAGTTTTGCGTATCGAGCACCGACGCTGTACGCCACCTCGTAATTGTCGCAGTAGGCGAGCAATCCTCTGTAATCGGCGTCGATCAGCTTGAATTGAATCGCCAGGTCGGCCTGGGCGTCGAGCGTGTCGACCGCCGCGTCGATCACCGGGCTGACGAGCGATCGGGCCACCGGCCCGACACCGCCAGGAATCACCAGATCGTCGCTCGTGTCGGCATCAAGCTGCGTGTAGGTCACCTGAATGGCGCTGCACGGGCTCATCGTGAAGCCGAAGCCCACGCGGAAGCCGGGTTGATAATCGGGATCGACCACCTGCACTTCGCCTTGCTGAAAGGCGAGGTTCGGGTCGCCCGTGATATTGCCATCGATCGGCACGGCATAGGCGACTTCGGCGTCGCGAGCCCGCAGGTACAGGAATTCGCCGAATACATTCCAGTGATGGCACCAGCCGCCGTCACCGCAGGTGTTGCAGCCCGCTGGGCCGCAACCCGCGTCGGTGCAGCTCGGGCCGCCGGCGCCCATCGCCGCAGCATACGAAGCCGGTGCGACGGACGGCATCCCCTGCATCATCGGTCCACCGTAAGCAGGGCCGCCCATTTGGGGACCGCCCATCATTGCTCCCGGCGGAAGCATCCCGGGGTGACCCCCGTAAGGACTCATCGGTCCCATCGGACCGTACTGTGCGCGGGACTCACTTCCGACTCCCGCAATGACGGCCACCAAGGCCGCCCAGACGAACGACTTCGCGTGCATAGAAAAATCCCCCCATGTGTGAAAGCCCGATGGTAGGGATCGACCGTTACGGTCGTTAAATCGAATTCAACTGCTACAGGCGGAAAAGTCCTGCCAAAGGACCCAGAGTGCAGAAATTACCCACAATTCCGCCAACGAGGGGCGCAACGCCACCGACTGGGAAAAATGGGAGGTTTGAGACCCTTTGGATTCGCCAATTGGGTTGGCGCAGCGATCAAATCCGGTCCAGGGCATCAAGCCAGCGGCCCAGCTCGAGGATTTCCGCGGATGAAAGGTCTCGCGGCTGTTCGCCCAGGGGAAGCTGAGTGACGGGAATCTGCGCACCGTTCAGACGGTCAATCAGGGCCTTGGTAGCCGCGGCGCTGGGAGACTTCTCAGCGACACCCCAAAAGACCGCCAGGCGATTGACGGGATCGTTCTGCGGGGCGGCCGTCCGAGCTGGAGGCAAGGCGTCGATCGGGCAGATGGCCCGCACGCGATCAAGATTGGAGAGCCCGACGAGCCACGCCATGCCGCCGCCCGACTGGTAGCCGTACGTGGCGATGCGGGTGGGATCGATTGTGAATTGCTCGCTGACGCTATCGAGCGACTTGCGGATAAACGCCGCTTCGGTAGGCTCCCATTTGTCCGGTTTGGCGGAAATCGGCGCCAATGCGATCAGTCCAAACTGCTCGCAAACTGGCTTCCAGCGTGCTTCAAAGGCAGCCCGATCGAGAACGCCCGGCTGAGGCACGATCACGAGCAGGCCGTGCGGAATTGCCGGATGATAGTTCGTCGGAACATAGGCGACGCTCGTGCTCGTCTCTTCCGGCAACTTGATTTCGAGGAGCCCCGTGGTCGGCGCCTCGGCCGGCGGTGGCGGTGGTTCGGCAATCGCGGTTGTCAGTTCGCCGGGGATCTCCGTCGGCAGCTTTCCTGGCTTCACCTTGAGGGCCAGCGTCTCCGTTCCGCGAACAACCGTCAGCGCGGCTTCTGCCTTTGGTTCCAGGTTGGCCACGGCCAACCGCAGGGCAGCCGCATCGGCCATCGCCTGTCCGTCGAGTGCCGTAATTCGGTCGCCGATCAGAATTCCCGC
>JALORD010000576.1 GCA_025459145.1 Pirellulaceae bacterium
CCGAAGTCGCCCCTTCGGTCTTAAAGGCCCAGGCGGAAGCTGCGGCGGGGGAGAATCTGGCGGTTGAGCCGGCGGATGCGACTGCCGACAACGAAGCCGCAGAGAAGATCATTACCAACCCGACCCGCTACGTTCACCGCGGCGACGAGTTCATCGGCGATCAGCTTGGGCTCTACGCCACGAGCGACTGGTATGAGAACTGGGGCCAGCGGGGCGAGAAGTGGCTCAAGGGACGCAAGCCGACGCGGGGCGAAAGTAACGAAGAGGCCTGGTACTACATCACGCCCGATGGCGATCTGTTCCAGTGGGAGGGCGTCGACGCGCCGCTGGCCGCCCTCGGCCGGCTGATCAATCGGGCGATGGGGAACAAGGAAGTCCAGGGGACGCTGGTCCACTCGTTCGGCCCCTCCGACGGCGCCTGGTACCACGCCGATCCGCGGCGCCTCCGGGCCCAGCTCTTCAAGACGATCACAACCGGTCCCGATGTTCTCGCGAGTCTGACTCGCGACGGTGGAGAACTCGGCGGAAGCGAAGAAAACGAAGCCGAAGCGGTCCGCCGCCTGAGCGGAAACCTGTTTGGCCCGCCCGATCCCGAAACGGGGAAGCGGACGACCTGCATCATGCTGACGCTGACCGACGCCGCCCGTCGCAATCTGCACCTCGTGCTGGGGCGGGGCATGCTCGGCAAGCCGCGGGGCATTTTGTACGAGATCGCCGGCGAGACGAATATTCCCCGCGATGAACTGCGGATGGGAGGCCCGCCGGTCGACAACGTGGCGATCGACGAGGAAGGCTCGATCACGCTGGTCCGGCTGATCGGCTTGTCGGCGGCGCTCGGGATCTTTTTGTCGCTGCTCTGCTTCCGGAGCATCACGGCGACGATCATGATCTTTTTCGTCGGCGGAATCTCAGCCGTGATGAGCCTGGCGTTCGTCTGGTGGTCGGGGAGTTCGATCGACGCGATCATGATGTCGATGCCGTCGCTGGTGTACGTGCTGGGGCTCTCGGGCGCGGCGCATATCATCAACTACTACCGCGAAGCGCTCGACAACCACGGTCCAGTCGGCGCACCGGAATCGGCCATTTCCCACGGCTGGCGTCCGGCGGTGCTCTGCAATGTAACGACGGCCATTGGCCTCGTGACGCTCGTGACGAGCGAACTGGTGCCGATTCGCAAATTCGGTCTGTATTCGGCGATCGGCGTTATGGCGACGCTGATCATCCTGTTCACGTACCTGCCCGCGGCTCTGCAGATCTGGCCGCAAAAGCCCAGCCCCAAGCGCGATCCCAGCGAAGAAGAAGACTCCTGGCTCGGCAAGCTGCTCCATAATTTCTGGGGAAGCGTGGCGAACTGGATCATCGGGCATCACGCGCTCGTTTCGACGGCGTGCGTGCTTTTGATCATCGCTGTGGGCTTTGGTCTGACGCGGATGAAGACGTCGGTCAACCTGCTCAAGATGTTCCAGCAGGATTCGAAGATCATTCGCGACTACGAGTGGCTCGAAGCCAACCTCGGCCAGCTCGTGCCGATGGAGATCGTCATTCGCGTCCCCAAGGAAGACCAGCGGCCCAGCAACGCCGAGTTGTCGAAGCTGGCGGATGAAATGTCGGCCGAAGGGACCAGCGAAGCTCGGCAAGCCGAGATTCGCCAGCAATTGACTGAGACGGCGTTTCAGATGCCGTTTCTCGAGCGGATGGAACTCGCCGCTCGCGTGCAGCGACTCGCCGAGCAGGAATTCGGCCCCGAGGGACGCGATAAGATTGGCCGCGCGATTTCGGCGGCGACTTTTGTCCGGCCGCTGCCGGCCGCCGGGGGGAGTACGTCCGACCACCTGACGCGGGCCAGCACCAGCGGCCGGCTCGAAGCCCACCGCGAGCAGTTCCTGCATAGCGACTACCTGCGGGTTGAAGAGGGGGACGGCACGGAACTGTGGCGGATCAGCCTCCGCGTCGGGGCGACGAAGGGGGTCGACTACGGCGAATTCGTCAGCGATCTGAAGCAGACCGTCGAGCCGGTTCTGGCGGCTCAACAGGCCCGCCAACAGGTGCTCCGCCGAATGGCAGAAAAAACGGCCGCTCAGGCACCGGCTCGCTCGCGGCGGAATGCGGTTGGCGGCAAGGTGCTGATCGTCGGAGTGCCGGCCGAAGTGATTGCCGCCCATGCCAAGCCGGCGGCCGAGGAGGCCGCGGCAGGCGACGACTCGGGCGAAAGTGGCGACGAGGGCAAAAGCGGGGACAAGGGTAAGAACGGGAAAAAGGCCTCGCCCGAACAGTCCGCCGTGGCAGCCAAAACGGCCGAGGCTCCAGCAGCCAGCCAGTCGCCAGTCGATCAGGAGCGGATCTTTGCTGAGACGTTGGTCGATTTGCTCACGATTTCACGCCTGAAGGTCTCCGCCCATGCAGCGGGAGAGCCGCTGGCGGCGAACTTTGCCGAGCAGGCCGCGGCGTACGACTGCATCGTCGTGGTTGGCGATTCGACCCATTATGCGCTGGCCGATTTGCGGAAAGCGTCGCCCCTGGTGATCGACGCCCGGCAGCACGGCTATGTGCCGCATAGCGAACAGCTCACGGCTTATGAAGCCGATCGCAACAAGGTCTCGGCCGTGTACACCGGCGTCGTGCCGATCGTTTACAAGGCGCAGCGGATGCTGCTCGACAGCCTCGTGCAGAGCACGTTCTGGTCGGTGATTATGATCACGCCGCTACTCATGTTTATCGCCCGCAGCGTATGGGCCGGCCTGGTCGCCATGCTGCCGAACGTCCTCCCCGTGCTGATGGTTTTCGGCGGGATGGGGTGGCTCGACATCGATGTGGACGTTGGCTCGATGATGACGGCGAGCATCGCCCTGGGGGTGGCGGTCGACGATACGATTCACTACCTCAACTGGTTCCGCAAAGAACTCGATGATTTGGGCGATCGGAAGCTGGCGATTGTCGCGGCGTACCGGCACTGCGCGACCCCGACGATTCAGGCGGCGACGATCAGCGGCCTCGGGCTCTCGATATTTGCCCTCAGCACATTCACCCCGACGCAGCGATTCGGCATCCTGATGCTGGTGATCCTGTGGCTGGGTGCGGTCGCCGAGCTGATCTTCTTCCCGGCTCTCCTGGCCGGTCCGCTGGGACGGGTGTTCAAGCCGCGGAAGAAGGCGGGGCACGAGTCGGACCGCCACGACAGCGAGCACACAACCGCCGGTCCGCCTCAAT
>JALORD010000577.1 GCA_025459145.1 Pirellulaceae bacterium
CCCAGCGCGACGTGCTTGCCGATGCGGGGCCACGCTCCGGTCGGCTGCCGCTCGGCCCGCTCGCTCAACGATGGTCGCGATTTGCGCATTTGCCGCTAGAAGACTTGTGCCGCCAAAAAACATGGGCCGGAAACACATGCCGACCGAGAGATCGATTACCGCTGGCCAAAGCGGCCTGGCGTCCAGGAGTACGAAGCGGCCGCAGAAACCCTGCCGATTCATTTAATTCGAGCGCTAACAGGTTCGCAAGCGCGGCCCAACGACTCCTCGGGGCCAACCCTCTTCATCACGATTCTCGTTCTCGCAGTCACCGTACCTTGAACTTTGAACCTTGAACGTCGAGCTTGGGATCCCGCCTGCCAAATGAACCCTGAACGTTTTTCGGACGGTCCGGGTCAATCCGAAGAAATATGCGTCGCGGCGTTGATTTCGACGCTTTCGCTGCCGCTCGCTGGTCGGCGTGGTGGTTGTTGTGCCAGCCTTCGCCATAGGACACGAGCGCCACCAGCCAATGGTTGCGGCTGTCATCGCCCGTTTCGTAATTGCGATAGCCCAGCACGTGCGTCACAGAATTGACCGCCCAAGTGGCGTGCCAGACGAAGACCGTGCGAAAGAAGACGCCCCACACGAGCAGACTGGCGCCATACTGCACGCCGGCAGCCCAGGTACCTTCCCACCAGCGGCCGAGGAGCAGGCCCGCCGCGAAATAGAGGGCCGCGTGAACCCAATAGACCCAGAGCCAAGCCAGGTTTCGCTCCAGCCACAGATAAAACGGATCACGAAGCACGTCGCGGGCATACTGTTCAAAGAACGTGATGCGGCTGTGCTCGCGATGACGGACCATGACCCAGCCCACATGTGCCCAGAGGAAATTCACCAGCGGCGAATGCGGGTCGTCCTGATGGTCGGAGTGCTGATGGTGCAGCCGGTGCACGGCGACCCACCGCGCCGGCGTGTCCTGCAGGCAGCAGACGCCGATCAAGGCCAGCGTTCGTTCGAGCCAGCGCGGAACCGTCAGTCCCTTGTGTGTCAGAATGCGGTGATAGCAAAGAGTAATGCCAAGCAGGCCGTAAAACGGAAAGCCGAGCACGGCCACGACAACGGCGCTCCAGCTAAAAAACCACGGCAAGAACATGAGCAGACTGAGCCCGTGGATCAGAACGATGCTCAGCACATAGCCCCAGTCGAGCCGCACGGGCTGGGCGGCCTCGGGCAGCGGCAGCGACGCGTTGCTAGTTTGCGTACGGTGACGACGTAGGCGTTTGCTTGTGCCAACTTCCTTCGGAACGTTTGCCATGAAGAATGATGCAGAGAGTGCCGGGCGTGGAAAAACTCGGCTCAGCGCGGCAGCTCTTGGATCATCCTTCATAACTGCTCGATCGATTTAACACCAGCGGAACGAAGTGGCCTAGCCGCGGCGTGCCGGGGGAATACCAGGCGGCGGACGAACTTCCGCGGGAATATTCGGTGCCCGCGGCGGCTCCTAACTTTGGGGCGCGCGAATCGCAGCTTCCAAGAGCCGAGCGGCCCGATTCCAGGAGAACCGCCATGCGCCGTCGACTGAGCGGAGTTTTCGCACTTCTATCGATTGTTGGATTCACGGCGCTTGGCGGCTGTGGGGCCGAGCGGCCCGCGGCTTACCCGCCGGGGATGGGTACAAGCGATTCCGCTTCGGTCGCGCCCGACTCCTTGATTTCGCAGGAGGAATCGGGCGCCGGCGACTCGGGGAGCGCGTACTTTGTTGCAATCGAGTCCGGCGAGGCAGTGGAGCGCGGCGAGGCGGTGGTCGAAGCCCCGCCAGCGGATGGCGCTGAGCCGCGGGATGCCGATGCGACACCGGCCCGCGCGGCCAAGGCGCCCACCGCGCGCCGACACATCATCCAGCGGGCGACACTGGTGCTCGATGTGGAGAAGCTCGACGACGCTGAACGGCGGCTCGGCGAGCTCTTGCAATCGGCGGGGGGCTATATCGCCCAGTTTCGCGAACACCGGACCGACGGGCGGGTGCGGAGCGGCCAGTGGACGCTCCGCGTGCCGGTTGCGGCGTTTGATGCGTTCCTGGCGCAGGTCGAATCGCTGGGCGTGGCTCAGCGGCGCGAGCGGGATGCCGACGACGTGACCGAGAAGTACGTCGATCTGGCGGCTCGCCTGAAGAACAAACAGCAGCTCGAAGCGCGGCTCCTCGAACTCGTTGCCCGCCGGAGCGACGAAATCAAGGATGTCATCGCGGTCGAAGGAGAGCTGGCCCGAGTCCGGGAAGAGATCGAGCGCATGCAGGGACAGCTCCGCTACCTGGCCGACCGGGCCGCTCTGACGACGATCGAACTGACGCTGGTCGAACAGTTCGAATACCATCCGCCCGAAGCGACCTTCACGGGCCAGATCGCGCAGACCTTTTGGCTATCGGTCGGCCGGCTGCGTGAAGTGGCCGAAGCGATCGTGCTCCTGGCGGTTGCCCTGGCGCCGTGGGGAGTGGCGCTCGTGGTGCTCGCCGCTCCGTGGATCTGGCTCGCGCGGCGGCTCTTCCGCGGGCGGCAGGAACAGCCGCTGGACGCCCCTATCGTGTGACCCGCCTTCAGGCCGGTGGCGAGGCCGGTTCCAGTCCCAGATCGCCCGAAATCGGCACGAGAGCCGCGATCACAAACTCGATATGCTCGTCGAGGTCCACGCCCAGGTCGGCGGCGCCGCGAGCGATGTCGTCGCGATTGATGCTGGCGGCAAAGCCTTTGGCCTTGAGCTTTTTCTTGACGCTGCTGGCCTGCATTCCCGACAGCCGTTCGGGCCGCACCCAGGCACAGGCGGTGATGAAACCCGCCAGCTCGTCGCAGGCATAGAGCGTCTTGTCGAGCCGGCTGACGCGGGGGCAATCGGGCAGGTAATCGGCGTGCGACTTGATCGCATAGATCACATCGGCCGGATAGCCCCGCTCGGCGAGGATCGCGGCGCCGCGGAGCGGATGATCGGGCGGGTCGGGCCACCGCTCATAGTCGAAGTCGTGCAGGAGGCCCACGATCCCCCACTTCAGCTCGTCCTCGCCGAAGCGGCAAGCGTAGGCCCGCAGCGCCGCTTCGACCGCCAGCATGTGCCGCCGGAGCGACTCGCTGGCGGTGAATTCGTGCACGAGGGCCAGGGCCGACTCGCGGCTGAGCGGAATTGCAGCTTCCATCGCGGTGCAGGCGGCCTAAGTCTCGAGGTCGGTCGACTTGCCGCCGAGAGGCTTCGTGTTTTCTTCGATCTCCTGCTTCTCGCGCCACGCCTTTTTCTGCTGATAGCTTTCGAGTTCCTTCTTGAGTTGATCGTCGATGTCGCGCATGTCGTTCTCGGCCTTGTCGTTCAGCTCGACGGCCTTGGTCGACCATTTGATTGCCGTTTCCCAGTCGCCCTTTTCGGCATAGCCGCTGGCGAGCGTACTCAGGATGTGCGGCGCTTCGTACTTGGT
>JALORD010000578.1 GCA_025459145.1 Pirellulaceae bacterium
AAACCTAGGCAGCATTCGCAGGCGTCATCGACCGACTGCTGGAATTGGAGCCGGCCGCCGATGCCGAGGGACGCTCGGTGCCGTTCCCGCCCGACTTGACCCCTGAGGCCAAGGATGTTGAGGGCAGCCGAAAATAGTGGCGTTGGGTTGGTTAAAGACTCCATGGGGTCGGGGTGAGGTAATTGAAGCCGTGGCGAGCGATTAGCCGGTTGGCATCTTCGGGCTTGCTGCTGTCGCCGCAGAGCAATCGGTGCTCGCCCAGAATCCACAGGTCGCCGGGCATGGTGATTGCCTCGTCGGGCGGCGCGGTCACGTCGTCTTCCGAGACCTCGACCGCCTGCCCGCGCTGGGCGTCCTTGGCGAGTTGGTCGAGCAGCTCCGCTAGCGCCTCGCTGTCGGTCGAGATGCCCTTCAGCAGGGCTTCGAGTTGGGCTTCATCCGGCTCCGCCATCGCAGCCAGCGGGTCGAACGTTGCCAGTACCTTGTCCGCCTCGGCCTCATCGAGATCGACGACTAGAACCGGCACTTCGGCATCCGGCGTCGTCTCGGCCCGGAGGTGGCCGTCGACGATCTGCAGCCCGCCGTCCGGTAGTTCCCGGACCATCAGGGCATCGACGTATCCGACCTCGGCGAGAATGCCGCGAAGAGCGTTCTGCTGCTCTTCAGGATGCTTGCGCCAGTTCTTGGGATGGGGGCGGAGGTCTCCGGCCCGGACGCGGCGGAGATCCTTGATCCGATCACGAATGTGCATGGCAGACGTGCCCCGAGGGGTTCACGCCGGCCAACAGGGTGCTTAGCCAGAGTGGCTGGGAAATGTGGATCCGTCCGCCGAACCAGCACGTTGCTGAGAACCGCGGACAGATTTCAGTCGACTAAATGGCTGGGTACCTAGCTACGCATAAGCTTGGGACCATCGGTACTTATTCTCAGTGCAAATCACATTTGGAGGACTTCGACGAACGACTCAATCGTTGGGGCGATTTGGATCCAGCGCGACCGTGAAAAATGAAACTGAATCACGCTGGGATTGGGCAGCGATGTTCGAAAGTCCAAGGCAAATGGCTCATCCCAGCCCACTCCGACATCACCTATCAGTACCGCCGAGGCAGGATCAATGTCGCCCGGTCTGAACTGTTCGTCAGGTTCTCCCACAGGGCCTCCGGAACTGAACCAACCTTCCGACTCAAACAGCATTTGTTTTGGCAAGTACAGCCGTGGCCCGGCCAAATCATTAGGGGGACTGAACTCGTAAAAAAGCTGGCCAAGACGGACGGGATCGGTAGGCAAGACCCATCGCCCGGTAGAAATCAATTTGAGCACGAGTTCGGGGAGCTGTAGTCCCCGAACAACGGTTGCCGTCGAAGTGTTCAACTCGGATTCTCCATCGGCGTGCCCGCCTGTACTGAGACCACAGCGGTATGCATCATCGCGGCGTCTCCTGCAATTCCACCAAGAACTCCACCACGGCCAAGCACCGCGGGCCACAATGCGAACGGATCACACTTTAATCCGCTCGACAAAAACCGATGATGTTAGCTGGACAGCGCCACCTTCCGTTCGCTCAAGTGGGCTAAGTCGTTGCGTGGCAGGGATTTATTGCTGTTGACTTGAAGTCGGGAAAAGAACGACCCTCCGTGTGCTTTTTCGTTTCCCAGGGAAACCACGGAGGGTCGTCCCATGTCGCTCAAGGATATCGCATCGTTGGGGAAATTGCTGGCCCAGTTTTTGGCGTTGTTTGCCGATTGCTTTCGCCGGTCGGCGGGCCGGAACCTGCTCGCCGTTTACGTCCGCGGATTGCTCAGCGATGTGCAGCGCAAGAACGTCGAAGCGATGGCCCTTGCGCGGGGAGTTGCTCCGCGGACGCTGCAGCGGTTTCTCGAATCCATTGCGTGGGATGAGGAGTTGCTCCGCGACCGCTGCCAGCAACTGGTGGCCCGTGAGCACGCGGATCCGGGGGCGATCGGCGTGATCGACGAAACGGGAACCGCCAAGAGCGGCCGGCACACGGCCGGCGTGAAGCGTCAGTACAACGGCAACCGCGGCAAGATCGAGAACTGCATCAACAGCGTCGCGCTCTCTTATGCCAGCGATAGCTTCCATTGCTTGCTCGACGCCCGTTTGTATCTGCCCGAAGAGTGGGCGAACGACCCCGTGCGGCAAAAAAAACTACATTCCCAGCAAAATCGAGTTCCAGACCAAGCCGCAGATCGCCCTCGATCTGGTGGACCGAGCACGTGGCAATGGCATTCGCGTGAAGGCCTGGACGTTTGATGAACTCTACGGCCGCGATGGCCAGTTCCTGGACGGGCTCGACGAGCGGGGCGAGGCGTTCGTGGGCGAGGTCCCTCCCAACTTTCACGTCTGGCTTTCACGGCCTGTTGTCCAGCAATCACCGCCGAAAAAACCCAGGAAAACAGGCCGCCGCGCGAAATATCCCCGCCTAGTGCGCCGCCAGGCTCCGCCTTGTGAAGTTCAGAATCTGGCCCGGCACTCACCTGGCTTTTATGAGCAGCAGGCGCAGAAGTATCGCATCAAAGACACCTGCCACGGTCCCGAGGTCTGGGAGATCAAGTGGCACACCGCTTGGCGCAAGACCCACCGCGAGGGGCAACTGGTCAGCCGCCAGGGGACGCTGCTGGTCGCTCGCAACGTGCTGACCGGCGAGACGAAATACTTCTTCAGCAATCGCGTGCCCGGACGCGACGGCTGGACGCTGCGGGATCTCTTGCGGGTGGCCTTCGGGCGGTGGCAGGTGGAAGCCTGCTTTCGCGAAGTGAAGGAAGAACTCGGCTGGGACCACTTCGAGTGTCGCGGCTGGCGATGCATTCATCGCCATCTCTATGTGACGATTCTGAGCGCGCTCTTCTGTGCGCGGGTGCGGGAAGCGCTATCGGCCTCGAACCTGGTGACCAGCGGCGAACTCCTGACGCTGGAACAGGTCCGCCGCGCCGCCGAGGTGTTCCTCGACACGCTCGACTTGCCGCCCCAGCAGCGGCAACAAAGATACACCGCGGAACTAAACCGCCAGACCTATTACCAGCGCCGCAACGCCGCCGCCTCCACCTCGCATCGCACAACCCGGCTCCAACGCCTCCGCAAACTCGGCATCGATCCAGACCAAATCAAAAGCGTGTCACCGAAACATCCACCACGCTAGAATCCAAACACAGAACATGGCGCTGTCCAGTTA
>JALORD010000579.1 GCA_025459145.1 Pirellulaceae bacterium
ACAAGCCGCGGCGCTGGATCAACTCCGGCGGCCTCGGGACGATGGGCTTCGGCCTGCCGGCGGCGATGGGCGTACAGGCGGCCCATCCGGGCTCGCTGGTCGTCGATATCGACGGCGACGGCAGCTTCCAGATGAACATACAGGAAATGGCCACCTGCTACTGCGAGAAGCTGCCGGTAAAAGTGCTGCTGCTCGACAATCAACACCTGGGGATGGTCGTGCAGTGGGAAGACCGCTTCCACGGCAGCAACCGGGCCCACACGTACCTCGGCCCGATCGACCACGCCGAGGCGTGCGGCCAGGGGGGCGAGGATTATGTCGCCGAGCGGTACCCGGACTTCGTGACGATCGCCAAAGGGTACGGCTGGGGCGCCGCCACCATCAGCGACAAGGCCGACCTGACGGCAGCCCTCGAAGAGATGATCGAAAGTGACGGCCCATACCTGCTGAACGTACAGGTCCCTTATGTCGAACACGTCCTGCCGATGATCCCCGGCGGGAAGACCGTGGACGATATGATTTTGGAGTAGGCGATTCAGCCGACGGAAACTCAGCGACACGACATCGAGTGTCGACCATTAGCAAAACGAGAACGACCGCGATTAAGCGGATGAACATACGGATATGTCCCACCAATCTGCCCTGATCGCGACCGATATCAACGAGTACCTGGCGCAGCACGAGCGGAAGGAGCTCTTGCGGTTTATTACCTGCGGCAGCGTCGACGACGGGAAGAGCACGCTCATTGGGCGGCTCTTTTACGAGGCGAAGATGATCTATGAGGATCAACTCGCCGCGATTCAGAAGGACACCACGCGCTACGGGACGACCGGCGGCGAGATCGACCTGGCCCTGTTTACCGACGGCCTCGAGGACGAGCGGCAGCAGGGAATCACGATCGACGTGGCCTACCGCTACTTCTCGACCGATAAGCGGAAATTCATTATCGCCGATACTCCGGGGCACGAGCAGTACACGCGGAACATGGCCACGGGGGCCTCAACCGCGGACCTCGCGATCATTTTGATCGACGCCCGGCACGGTGTGCTCACGCAAACGCGCCGCCACAGCTTTATCGTGTCGCTGCTGGGAATTCGCCACGTCGTCGTCGCCATCAACAAGATGGACCTCGTCGACTTCAGTGAAGAAGTCTTCAACAAGATTCGCGAAGATTATCAGCAGTTTGCCGCGCGGCTCGATCTGCCCGACGTGCATTTTATTCCCCTTTCGGCACTGAAGGGGGACAACGTCGTCGTGCAAAGCCCGCACACGCCGTGGTACACCGGCTCGACGCTGATGAACCTGCTCGAGACGGTCTACATCGGCTCGGATCGTAATTTCGAGGACTTTCGCTTTCCGGTGCAGAACGTCCTGCGGCCGAACCTGAATTTCCGCGGCTTTGCCGGCACGATCGCCTCGGGCATTCTCCGCCAGGGGGACGAGGTGATGGCCCTCCCCTCGCGCAAGACCAGCCGCGTGAAGTCGATCGTCACCTTCGATGGCGAATTGAGCGAAGCCTTCACGCCGCAGTCGGTCACGGTGACGCTCGAGGACGAAATCGACATCAGCCGCGGCGATATGCTCGTCCGGCCGGGCAACGTGCCGCAGGTCGCGCAGAAGTTCGAGGCGATGGTCGTCTGGATGGCGGAAGAGCCGCTGGTGCCGGGTAAGTCGTACTGGGTGAAGCAGACGACTCGCGTTACACCGGGCACGATCAGCACTTTGCGGTACCAGGTCGACGTCAACACGATGCACCGCCAAGACGCGCCAACGCTCGGGCTCAACGAGATCGGCCGCTGCACGGTGACGACGAGCCAGCCGCTCTCGTTCGACAGCTACCGCCGCAACCGGGCCACTGGGGCTTTCATCCTCATCGATCGGCTGACCAACGGCACTGTCGGTGCGGGGATGATCCTCGACCGGGCGGCGGCGGACGGCCGGCACGACCACTGGGACGACGAGCCGGTTTCGGGCAACCTAGCCGAAGAGCAGAGCAACGTTTCCGATGCAGAGCGGCAGGCACGGTTCGGCCAACAGGCGGCGACCGTCCTGCTCACGGGGCTTACTGGCGCGGGCAAGACGACGATTGCCTATGCCCTGGAGCGGCGGCTGTTCGACCAGGGCCGGGCCGTTGTCGTGCTCGACGGACAGAACATGCGCCGCGGGATCAGCAAGGATCTCGGCTTCACGGCCGACGAGCGAAGCGAGAACCTGCGCCGCACATCAGAAGTCGCCAAGCTGTTTAACGACGCTGGGCTGATCGTCCTGGCGGCGTTTGTCGCGCCCGACGAGGACGTGCGCCAGAAGGCCGCGGCCGCGATCGGCCGCGAGCGGTTCCTCGTCGTGCATCTCGATTGCCCGCTCGAAGTGTGCAAGACCCGCGACACCGACGGCCACTATCCGCTGGCCGAGCGGGGCGAACTCGCGAACTTCCCGGGAATTAGTGCTCCGTACGATCCGCCGACGAGTCCCGACTTGGTCCTGCAGACCGATAAGACAAGCGCGGCCCAGTGCGTCGAACAGATTCTCAGCCTCTTGGCGGCCCGCGGAATCGTCGACTAGCGCTGGTAGCGGGGGGCGTCCAGCCACCGGGAGATGACCGCTCGCGGAGCGAGCGGACCACGGATGGTTGGTGCGTTCGCCAAGGCCGCGAACCAAGCGTCGACCTCGTGTGTCGCATTATTGCGCCACTGCGGCCAAGGTTCTTCAGGCCGGGCTCCACATGCGCGCATGCTCGCCATGAAATCCGCCACCGCCACCCGATCGACGACCAACGTGGCCAGACCGCTGGCGGCGGAGGATGTGCGCCGCGGCGACTACGTGAGCGTGCTGTCGGAGATTTTTGAGCTCCCATCGTTTCTGTGGACGTCCGACGCGCAGCTCCTGCCGCCGGATCAGCTGGTGCGGATCGAATGCCGCGGTAGCGAAGGGGGACTGCCCCTCAAGGTGAAGGCGATCTGCCTGCCTTATATCTTCGTCAAGAAGCCGTGCGGCGGGCACAAAACGCTCGACGTGCGCCAGCATCGCCTGGTGCGGCTGTGTCCGGAGTATGCTCGCCTCGTGTGCGGCGTGCTCCGCAAGAAATCTGCCGTGGTGCCATCGTTTTAGCAACCGCGAGTAAGTTTGCGGCTACCTACAGATCGTCCGGCGGCGGCACGGCGGGGAGCGGCGCATCGGGGCGGGC
>JALORD010000580.1 GCA_025459145.1 Pirellulaceae bacterium
CAGCAGGAACGCAACCGGCAGAATTCGACTACAGAGAGTCATAAGACACCTCAAAGTGCGGAGGAGCGGAGAAGGCAGATCAACGGTGGGATATCGCCGACTCATGCTAACGTTCGCACACGGCCGGCTCAATTCGCCGTCCCTTTCTGTCCACGCCGCTTGCGAACCTTGGTCCGGGCAAGGGGCTCTTCTCTCGTCGGAGGAAAGCCATGGAAATTCGCCCGCTAGTGCCAGCCGACGCCGCCGCGTACCGCACGATTCGCCTGCAGGGGCTCGCCGAGCATCCGTCAGCGTATGTCACCGCCTATGAAGAAGACGCCGCGCTGACCGAGGAGCAGCTGTACGAGCGGCTCACGCCGAGCGGCGCGGCCCAGACGTTCGGGGCCTTCGCGGGCGAGTCGCTCGTCGGCATCGGCACGCTCGTCCGCCCGGAGCGGGTGCGGCTTCGGTTTCGAGCGATGATCGTCGGGATGTATGTCGCCCCGGAATATCGCGGCACGGGCCTCGCCCGACGGCTGGTCGATGCCTGCATCGAGCGCGCCCGCACGCTCGCCGGCGTCGAGGAAGTCTGCCTTTCTATCACGGTCGGAAATGAAGCGGCCCTCCGCTGCTACGTGGCCTGCGGGTTCGTGCCCGACTACGTCGAGCCGCGGTATTTCAAGCTGGGGGGCAGGTATTTGGACATTGAGTGGCTGCGGTTTTCGCTGGTTTGACCGCGTTTCCCGCGGGGCGAGTCTCCGCTAATATCGGAGAGCGATCGTCAGCCACGAATAGGATCTCGCATGTTCAACTGGTTGAAAGGGAAGCTGCCCGACGAACCGAACGCGCCGGACAGCGGCATCCGTCCCGTCCCTGGAGCTGGTATTTATCGCGATCGGGACGGGCAGGTGATTTACAACCTGCTCGACCCAATCATGCAGCAGTTTCTCGGCCGCTGTATCGGGGCGATTAAGAAGGCCGGAATTCGAACGACGGGTACTGGTTCGTTCTCGATCTTGCTTGGCGAAGACCAAAAGGTGGAACTTCAACTGGATCAGTTTTGGAAAGAGTTTTGCGATTCACAGGACCCCGAAGTTTTCGGTCGAGTTGCCGAAGCTGCTAAACAGGCGGTCGGCGGTGGATAATTCAACGCTGAACTCGACGGCGGCCGCAATGCGGTTTAGTCGGAATGCCTGCCGCCGCTGCGGGTGAGCGATTTCGTTGGCAAGAAATACGGAGCCCCCCATGTCGGTCGATCTCTCCACCCGCCACGAACTCGTCGGCGACCTGCTCGAATTGCCCAAGACCAAGGCCGATTGGGATAAGTACCGTCTGACCGACGAGCAAGTGGCGTTTTACCACGAGCACGGCTACCTGGCCGGCGTGCGCATTCTGACCGACGAGCAGTGCGACAAGCTGTGCGCGGAGTTGGCCGAGTTCTTCACCCCCGAGCACGACGGCCGCGAGCTGTGGTACGAGTACCACACCAACGAATCGACGAAGCCCGATACGGTGCTGTTTCACGCCCTGGGGGCCTGGAGGCTACGCCCCGGCTTTCACGACATCCTCTGGCACCCGGCATTCACCGTCGCCGCGAGCCAGCTCCTCGGCGGGGCGGTCCGGTTCTGGCACGACCAGCTTTTTTGTAAGCCGGCCAAGCACGGCGGCGTCGTCGCCTGGCACCAGGACTATTCGTACTGGACCCGTACCAAGCCGATGGCGCATCTCACCTGCTGGATTGGCCTCGACGAAAGCACCCGCGACAACGGCTGTCTGCACTACATCGACGGCAGCCACAACTGGACGCTGCTGCCGATCACCGGCCTGGCGGGCGACATGGCCGCGATCAAGGACGTCCTCACGCCCGAACAGTGGGAACAATTCCAGCACCCGGTGGCGATCGAACTCAAGCGTGGCGAATGCTCGTTCCACCATCCGCTGATGGTCCACGGCAGCTTTGAAAACCGCGTCGACCGCCCGCGGCGAGCCGTCGTCATCAACGCCTTCCGCGACGGCACCAAGAGCGACAGCAACGAACCGCTCCTGGCGGGCGTCCCGCCGGTGCCGAAGGGCGAAACAATGGGAGGACAGTTTTTTCCGCTGCTGTATGACAGAAGCTAGGGCCAAAGGCTTGAGCGGAGAGAATGACCAAGGACAAGTGACAAACGACCAGTGACATGATCCTCCTCATCGATAACTACGACAGCTTCACCTACAACCTCGTCCAGCGGCTCGGCGAGATCGATCCGTCGCTGGAGATCGAGGTGCATCGCAACGACCAAATCACGTGCGACGAGATCGCGGCCAAGCAGCCGACACACATCATCGTCTCGCCCGGGCCGTGCACGCCGACCGAGGCGGGCATCTCCGTCGAGTGCATTCAGCGGTTCGCTGGGAAGGTGCCGGTCCTGGGGGTCTGCCTCGGTCATCAGTCGATCGGCCAGGCGACCGGCGGCACGATCGTGCGGGCTAAACGCCTGATGCACGGCAAGACCGACCAGATCCATCACGATGGCACCGGCATCTTCGCGGGGCTCCCCAACCCGCTTACCGCGACGCGCTACCACAGCCTCGTGATTCGCCCTGATACCTTGAGCAAAGACTTCATCGTGAGCGCCTGGGCCGACGGGCCGGACGGCGAGCCCGAGATCATGGCGATCCGCCACAAGTCGCAACCGCTGGTCGGCGTCCAGTTTCATCCCGAGAGCTTCCTGACCGAGCACGGCCACGACATGTTGCGGGCGTTTCTCAAAATGTCGGTTTGACGAACCTGTCGAACGTCGAATGTCGAAAGTCGAAGGTCACTAAAACCTCGGCGCGAACGTTCGACCTTCGACCTTCGACCTTCGACCTTGGACCTTCGACTATGTTGCCTGTCGACGAAGCGCTGCGGCTCGTGCTGGCTGCGGCACAGCCGATTCCCCCGCGGCGAATGCTCGCCAGCGAGGCCCAAGGACTGGTCCTCGCCGAACCGGTGGTGAGCGACATCGATTCGCCGCCGCACGACAAGTCGATCGTCGATGGCTACGCCCTGGTCGCGGCCGACATCGCCGCCGGGCGAAACGAGCTGGCGGTCCTCGAAGAAGTGACCGCGGGCCAGGTCCCCACGCGAACCATCGAGCCGGGCGCTGCGACGCGGATCATGACCGGCGCCCCGATTCCCGCCGGCGCTGACTCGGTCGTCATGGTTGAGCAGAC
>JALORD010000581.1 GCA_025459145.1 Pirellulaceae bacterium
GTCGTCGTACCGGTGGCGTAGCTTTGTGCTGCGGTTTTGCCCGTATTTCTTGCCTTGTCCAGTGAAGGGGCCCTCTATGGCTCGTCGCGACGCGCTTTCGGCGGTTATCGGTTCAGTCCGCATGTGTCTGGCGGCTGCGTTATTCGGTGGACTGGGGGCCCTGACGGTCGCTCGGGCCCAGGAAGAAGCGAAAGCCGAGATACCGCTGAAAAAAGTGGTGATGTTCAGTTCCGGCGTCGCTTTCTACGAGCGGGCGGGCGAAGTCGAAGGGGACAAAACGGTCGACCTCCGGTTCAACACGCGGGACATCAACGACCTCCTGAAGAGCATGGTCCTGCAGGACGATGGCGGGGGGCGGATTTCGACAATCAGCTATGGAAGCAAGGATCCGATTACCCGGACGCTCCAGACGTTTTCGATCGACCTGACGAGCAATCCCACGCTGGCCGATCTCTTGGGGCAGATCCGCGGCGAAAAGATCGAGCTCGATGGTCCCGCCGCGATTCAGGGAACGATCGTTGGGGTCGAAAAGCGGCAAAAGCCCGTGGGCGACACGCAGTCGGTGGAAGTGGCCTACTTGAACCTGCTCACGGAGGAGGGGCTGCGAAGCATCTCGCTCGACTCGGTCGGCCGGATCAAACTGGCCGATCCGCGGCTCGATGCCGAGTTGCGGCAGGCGCTCGCGGTGCTCGCCAGCGGCAAGTCGCAAGACAAGAAGAGCGTGTCGCTCAACTTTACGGGTGCGGGAAAGCGGCCGGTCCGCGTCGGCTATATCCAGGAATCGCCGATTTGGAAAACCAGCTATCGCCTCGTCCTGGGCGAAGACAAGCCGCTGCTGCAGGGCTGGGCGATTGTCGAAAACACGACCGAAGAGGATTGGGAGAACGTCAATCTGACGCTGATCAGCGGCCGGCCGATCTCGTTCGTCATGGACCTGTATCAGCCGCTGTATGTCGATCGCCCGGTAGTCCAGCCAGAGCTCTTTGCCTCGCTCCGTCCGCGG
Source organism: Pirellulaceae bacterium (assembly GCA_025459145.1). GTDB lineage: Bacteria > Planctomycetota > Planctomycetia > Pirellulales > Pirellulaceae > CAYLLN01. The sequence continues at coordinate 1,004 of JALORD010000581.1, forward strand.
ACGTACGACCAGGATCTGGCCTCGGCGAATCAAGAGTTCGAGAAGCTGGCCGCGGCGCCACCTCCCGCGCCGGCAATGGCCGGCACCACGGCGGCCAGCGGACTCGAGCGGCAGTCCCGTGGGCGGGGGATGCTCGAAGGCGAAGAGCGCCGGAGGGCCGCTGATGCCTATGGCCTGGGCGTGACCGATTTCGCGAAACAGCAAATGGACCGCGATGCGCTGGGCCGTACGGCGGCCTCCGTCGCGCAGGCGAGCGACGTTGGCGAAATGTTCCAGTACCAGATCGCGACGCCGGTCTCCCTCGGCCGGCAGAAGAGCGCCATGCTGCCGATCGTTAACGACTCGGTCCAGGGAGAAAAGCTGTCGATCTATAACCCGAGCGTTCACGCCAAACATCCGCTACACGGACTGCGGCTCAAGAACACCACCGACCTGCACCTGATGCAGGGGCCGGTCACGGTGTTCGACGACGGCGCTTATGCCGGCGACGCGCAGATTCAGGATCTGCCCCCCGGCAGCGAACGGCTGATTAGCTACTCGATGGATCTCGATACCGAAGTGGCCCCCACGATGACGAGCGAACCTGAGCAGCTCGTGACGGTCAAAATCGTGCGAGGGACGCTCGAGGCGACGCGAAAGTACGGCCGGAAGCAGGCCTTTGTCGTGAAGAACTCCGGGAAGGAAGCCAAGAAGGTACTGATTGAGCATCCTGTCGTGCCGGGCTGGAATCTGATCGAACCGAAGGAGCCGACCGAAAAGACGCGCGACCTGTACCGGTTTGCGGTCGCTGCCGAGCCCGGCAAGCCGTCCAATCTTGAGATTCGCGAGGAGCGGACCGACACGCAGTATGTGGCGCTCACTTCGCTCGACGACAATCTGATTCAGTTCTACATCAAGGCGCCGGAAGTCAGCGACAAAGTGAAGGCGGCGCTCGCCGAAGTGGTCAAGCGGAAGTCGGCGCTCGCCCAACTGGCCGCCAAGCGGGCCGAAATCGAGCGGCAGGTCCAGGTGATCTTCGAAGAACAGACCCGCATCCGGCAGAACATGGAACGGCTGTCGAACGACTCCGACCTCTATCGCCGCTATGTGTCGAAGTTTAACGAACAGGAGGACCAGGTTGAATCGCTCCGCACGGCGATCCAGCAGGCGACGGACGCCGAGAACGCCAGCCGCGAGTCGCTCAACAAGTACCTGCAGGAGCTTGATATCGCCGCCTGAATAGGCGGGAGTTAGCTCGCCGCATAAAAGGGCGGCAGGATGCGCGTAGTCTGACGTAGCGGGGGCATCTTGCCCCCGCGGATCCGATGCCGACTGGCGACGTGCTCAAATCTTAAACGTTTCGCCTCGCGGCGGCGGGAAGCCGCCGCTACTTGGCTGGCTGCTAGGTCGGTTCGTCGAAGTCGCGCAGCGAGCGGCCCAGGCGTTTCCGTTTGGCGGCAGCCGCCAATGCCGGCGCACCCGCCACGCCCTCGGCCGGGGGCACGAGTGCGGCGAGTCGGTCGCGAGCATTATCTCCTTCGGGCGAGCCGATCGTTTCGAGGGCATCGTGGACGCCCAAAATGACGCTCCGCTTTACTCCCTCGCGAATCCAGTCGAACAGGTTGAACTGCATGGCCTCTCTCCGAATCGTGTAGCCGGTCGGTACCGCCTCGTGGTGTGGGGCGGGAAAATAGCAATGCCCGGCATTTGCGTCGAGAGAAGCTGGTCAAACTGGCGAACTTGCCGTTCAATCGCCCGGTGGAGAGTCTGCGGAAAGCGTAGAGGGTCGCCGCCAACTTCCGCATTTTCTCCCCCTCGCCTATATTTGGGTCTTTGATTCCGAAAGCGCGCAGGCAGGCAATCATGAAGGTTCTGGTCGTTGGAAACGGGGGACGCGAGCACGCCCTGGCGTGGAAGATCGCCCAGAGCCCGCGCGTTACGCAAGTTCTGGTCGCTCCCGGCAACGCCGGGACGGCGACGGAGCCAGGCGTCGAAAACGTGCCGATCGAGTCGGATGACATCGCCGGTCTCGTCAAGTTTGCCAAAGCAAACGTCGTCGATCTGACCGTCGTGGGACCCGAAGCGCCGCTGGTCGCGGGCATTGTCGACGTCTTCCAGCGCGAGCAACTGCGCGTGTTCGGTCCTTCCAAGGCTGCGTCTCAGCTCGAAGGAAGCAAGGTCTTCTGCAAGGA
>JALORD010000582.1 GCA_025459145.1 Pirellulaceae bacterium
GCTTGTTCGGCGAGCCCCAGTTCGTCGCACTTGGCGGCCAGCGCTTCGAGGTCTTTGCGATACAGGGCAACCTGATCTTCGGTGGTCACGGCGTGTGCGCTGCTGCTGAATGCAAGGAACAGCCATACGAATATCGCCCGGCGGCCAACTGCACACAATCGCGAAACGACGAAAGAGCGAAAGCACGCAACCGAGGTGGCCGGCGCGACTCGCGTTTTCGCACTTTCGCGATTTCGTGATTCTCTATTCCGCCCGAGCGAACACGGAAACCTACCTTTGCATTCTCCGTGTTTCATCGGTGTTTCATCCGTGGCTCACATCGCTCGAGGCGCAGGCGCGCAAACGGTGCGATCACTTCGCCGCTTCCTCGATACAGTAGAGCGCCTTGCGGGTGCGCAGGATGAGCGATTTGCCGCTTACGGCGGGGCTGGCCATACAGCCGTCGGCCAGCTTGTTCTTGGCCAGTTCCTTATATTCGCGGGCCGGCTCGATCACCGTCGTCGTCGCTTCCGAATCGCCGCAGAAATAGACCTTGCCGTCGCCGGCCAGGACCAGGAGCGAGGCGCTGAAGTCGCCGCCGAGCCGCTTGCTCCATAGCTCTTCGCCCGTCTTGAGGTCGAGGCAGCTCGCCACGCCGCTGTCGTGCACATTGAAGATGAGGTCGCCCACGACCACCTGCGACGGCTTGCTGCCGATGCTCTTTTTCTGCGTCCAGACGACGTGAGTGCCGGTGACGTCGCCGCTCCCGTCGGGGCGAACCGCCAAAAGGTCCGCTTTGCCGAAGCCCGTGTTGATGAGCACATTGCCATCGACAAACAGGGGCGTCCCCGCGACGGAGAAGCTGCTATAGCGCACGCGCCACAGCTCCTGGCCGGTGCGCGGGTCGTAGGCGAGCGCCGCCTTGCTCGTCGGACTGATGAGCTGCAGCTTGCCCGCGGCGTCGATCACGAGCGGTGTGCCGTAGGCCTTCATCGTGTCGCCGTTGTCGGTGCCGTAGTCGACCTCGCGGTCGGTCTTCCAGACCGTTTCGCCGGTCCCCTTGTCGAGCGCGACGACGTACTGATGGTCGAAGCCGTCCATGTGAAAGATGAGCAAGTTCTCAAACAGAATGGGAGAACTGCCGGGGCCGCGAAAGTGTTCGCACGGCAGATCGCGCCGCTGCCAGAGGATCTTGCCGCTGGCCGTATCGAGACACGCCGTGCCATAGCTGCCAAAGTGGACATAGACGCGGCCTTCCTCAAGCACGCAGGTGGGCGAGGCATAACCGTTGAGCGTGTTGCCTAGGGGGCTGGGGTTGGCGTTCTCCCAGAGCTTGATGTCGTGGACGATTTTGCCGGTGTTCTTATCGACGCAGATCGCGTAGTCGGTCTTCCCGTCTTCGGTGGCTGTCGTGACCCAGATCTGATTGCCCCAGACGACCGGCGACGACCAACCGCGATCGTGGATCGGCGTCTTCCATTTGACGTTCTCGGTTTCGCTCCAGGTGGTCGGCAGGTCGGTCGAATCGGTCACGCCATCCCCCCGCGGACCGCGAAACCGGGGCCAGTTCTCGTCGGCCTGCGCCGAGGCGAACGCGGTCGCCATCGCGAGAATCGCGCCGAGAACTGCACCGTGGGGCGTTACCAATCGCAGCGGCATAAGACACCTTTCGTCGCCAGGATATTCGCAAGCTTTCAGTATAGATTCACCGCACGGGCGGTTCACGCCGGACAAACCGCAAATCGGGCGGCTGGGAAAAACCGCACAACACCGGAATTGCTACTTCGCCGCCGCGGCATGCTTGGCCAGCAGCGGCTCGACAAGCGACGCCCAGACGGCGTATCCCGCGTCGTTCAGGTGCAGCATGTCGTCGCGAAACAGCTCCTTCCGCGGCTCGCCATCGGCGCCGAGCATCGGTTTTTCGATATCGACGAGCGTGGCGTGGCCGTCCTTTTCGCACATCGCCACCAGCAGCCGGTTCAGCTCCCGCTGCTCTTCGATCAGCTTCCATCGCGAGGGGCTGGGCTTACAGCCGATGACCAGGATCGGCACCGTCGGCTGCTGGGCCCGGACTAGTTTTAAGAAGGCCGCAAAATCGGCAGCGACCGTTTCCGGCGACTTTTTCGCGTTCAGGTCGTTGTCCCCCTCGTAGAGGACGATCGCGCGAGGCTTGTAGGGAGTAACGATTCGGTCGGCGTGCCGCACAACGTCGCTCATCTGCGACCCGCCGAAACCACGGTTGATTGTCGTGTACTCCGGGAACGATTTTTGGAGGTCCCACAAGCGAATGCTCGAGCTGCCGACGAACAGGACGGCGTCCTTGGGCGGCGGCGATTTCTTGTCGTCTGCTTCGAACGCAGCAATGGCCGATTCCCACTTGTCGGTTTTTGCGGTTGTGGCCGCGGCAGGTGCGGAGGCTGCGGCGTCGGTTTTCGGTCGATCCGCCTTGTCTTGAGCGGTAGACCAAGCGGGCCCGCTGGCGAGAGCAGCGACCAAAAGGAGCAGCCAGTTCCGGCAGCGGCTGAAAGAGAAGCACATACGACGATCCTCGCAAGATTGGCGGGGCAGGGGAGGGCAGGGGGGCGACCATGGGCCGCAGTCACCATGTGCCGTGCATCATAACCATCGCCTGCGGGGTATTGCGACCGCTTGACCCGCCGCGGCGAAAAACTTGCAGCGGCCGGCGGGCCGGGTACGCTGAGAGGGAAATTGCCGCTGATGAACGCAGATCAACGCAGATGGAGAGCACTCAGTCTCTCTCTGTTCCATCTGCGTTCATCTGCGAAAATCTGCGGCTGTTCTCTGTGCCCCTCCGCGGCTGCTCCTCTGCATCACCCTGAGAATGCGCTCATGCCTCATCCTCCTCAGTTTCGCTCCGTTTTCCCTCTGTGGGTCCTGGCAATTGTTCTGCTACCGCCGCTCGCCGCCCGCAGCGCTGACGACGACTCGCTCCGCGCCGAAGCCTCGAAGGCCCTTCGCCGGGCTGCCGAGTACTACCGCGAGAAGGTCGCCGTCCGCGGCGGCTATGTCTATCACACCGCGCCGGACCTGGCCCGCCGCTGGGGCGAGGGGCTCGCCGGACCGCAGGAGATCTGGGTGCAGCCGCCGGGAACGCCGACCGTGGGCATGGCCTATCTTGCCGCTTGGCGGGCCACCGGGGACCAGTACTACCTCGACGCGGCGGACGCCGCGGGGGATGCGCTCCTCTACGGCCAGCTCAAGTCCGGCGGCTGGACGAACAGTGTCGACTTCGACCCGGCCGGCCCGCGCGTCGCCCAGTACAAGAACGGCAAGGGCAAGGGCCGGAACTACTCGACGCTTGACGACGGCATCTCGCAAAGTGCGATTCGCTTTTTGGCCCGGCTCGACGAGGCCCACAAGTTTGAGAAGCAGCCCCTGCATGACGCGGTGACGGCCGCGCTTAATGCACTGCTCGCCGCGCAGTACCCGTGCGGCGCGTTTCCGCAGGTTTGGTCGGGACCGGTGCCAGCGCAGCCGCCGGCCGAGGCGAAATTTCCCGACTACGACTGGCGGACCGAAGGGCGGGTGAAGAACTACTGGGATATGTACACGCTGAACGATGGCCTGGCTGGGACCGTCGCCGCGACGCTGATGGAAGCACATGCGGTGTATGGCGACGAGCGAT
>JALORD010000583.1 GCA_025459145.1 Pirellulaceae bacterium
AGCAGCCGCTCGGTGTCGGTCCGCCCGGCGGCGACGGGCTTGCCGCCAACGAGCGGGATCACGTCGCAGGTGGTCGAGCCGACATCGAGCAACAGGGCCGCTCCGTGCGGCGCAAACCGCCCGGCAAACCGGGCGAGGGCGTGCCAGTTTGACGCGGCGGCCAATTGCGGCATTGTGAGTGCCACTTGCGGCGTCACCATCCGGCCATCGGTTAGGTAAACCCGCGAATGCCGATTGTCGGAGCCGCTCTTCACCGCCTCGAGAATGAACCGCACGCCAGCGGCCTTCGATTCAAAGCAGTCGCACAGTTCGCCGGTCATGGTGACCGCGACGTGGTCGCACGGGGGCGACTCGGAAATCGCCGTGCGAATCTGCTGCGCGAGCCGCGGCGATTCACGCCAGAGGGGAAAGGGATACGACTGGCTGTATCCCAGGCCGTCGGCGACTTTCAGATTCGCGCCGCCGATATCGAGCGCCAGCCAATTCACGGTAAGCTCCTGGCTTGTTGCGGCCGACAGTTAGAATCGACGCGAACTTCGCCCGCTGCAGAAAATTCTAGAGCGTCCGAATGCCACGACAAAGCCGGCGGCTTACCCGCGCAAGCAGCGAGCATGGCTCCGGCCAGGTTCTCCCGAGCCAGGCGGCGGTGTCCGACGTACGAGGTCGTCAGCCGGGGGTTGATTTCGATGACATAGTCTTCCTCGCCGCTTGCGGCTTCGCCCAGGACAAGGTCGACGCCCAGATAGCCGTGCGGCGCGGGAAGCGACTGGCAGGCGGCGAGCGCCAGCGACTGGGCGCGGTCAGCCAGATCGGTCGATAGCGGCAATCGGCCACCCTGGTAGCTGAATCGCCCGTCCGTGCTCAGCATTTGTTCGCAAGCAGGAAGCGGCATGACACCCGAGGGCCCGGCCAGGAGGCTCACACTCGCGGCCATGCCCGGACAAAACGTCTCCAGACGGCCGGCGGTAGACCACTCGCGCGCCGCAAGTTCGCCGCTGCCGGAAATCAGCTCGACACCGAGTGATCCACAGCCGTCGAGCGGCTTCCACACGGCTGGAAACCGGAGATTGTTCGGCAAAGCGTCGGGCAAGCTTCGCGAACGATGGAGCGGCGGCCACTCGCAACCAGCGGGCACGCGGACCCCGTGCTGTTGCAAGTGCTCGGCGGCCTTCTGCTTGTTCGCGGCCAGTTCAATGAGCGCGGGCCCCGGCGAAAGGAGCCTGCCGCCCATGGCGACGACGCGCTCGGCTCGGCGGAGCAGCATGTTCTGAAACTCGGGTGCAATGACGAGCGTCCAATCGGCCCGCGACGCCCAGTTGTCCAGTTGCGACTCTTCCGCAGCCGACGAGTCGACCCGCTCTGTGCGCGCGGGCCACGCCATCGGCGGCAGTCGAGCATCTCGGAGGGTCACGACCTTGCAGTCCACGAGAGCCGCGAAATCGGCAATCACCGCCGCGGCCATCGCTTGCCCCTCGGCGAGCAGCGATCCCGCGGGCGGATCGCTACCCAGCGTCCACATCCCGCCGCCCGTGATAAACTCGTAAACAAAGACCAGCATTCGGTTTGCGTGCTCTCGGGGTGCTCGCGACTCGCATTGTCGCTTGCTCGCGGCTGCGATATAATCCGCCGCATAACTTACGCATTCTGCCTCGTTTCGCGCGGCCACGCCTCCGTGGCCCTGCGGCGAGTGCGGCCTGCGGCTCGGAGAGGGATTTCCGTCACTCATGCGCGTGGGCATCGGACACGATACGCACCGGCTTGGCCAGGGGGGGCCGCTGCGGCTGGGAGGCCTGGAAATTCCCCACGACCGGCACCTGGTCGGCCACAGCGACGCGGACGTGTTGCTGCACGCGGTGACCGACGCCCTGCTCGGCGCTGCGGCGCTCGGCGATATCGGCGAACTGTTTCCCGATACCGATCCGGCCAACCGCGGACGCGATTCGGCCGACATGCTCGCCCGGGCCTACGCGGCCGTGAACGACGCCGGCTACGAACTCGTCAACCTCGACTGCATCGTCTTCGCCCAGCGGCCGAAGCTCAGCCCGCACAAAGGGGCTCTGGCCGAGCGGATCGCCCAGATTCTGGGTATCTCGCCAGGAGCCGTTTCGGTAAAAGCCAAGACGGGCGAATCCGTGGGCGAGGTGGGGCGCGAAGAAGTGATGATGGCCCAGTGCGTCGCACTGCTTGCGCCGCGAACCAGTGCGTAAATCAGCAGTCTTCAAAATTGTCTATTTGCTCGGCGGAAGAATATGTCCATTCGCGTTTACAACACGCTGACCAAACAGAAAGAGCCCTTCGAGACAGTCGTGCCAGGCAAGGTCGGCATGTATGTTTGCGGGCCGACGGTCTACAAAGAGAGCCACATCGGCCACATGGTCGGGCCGGTTATCTTTGACACGATCAAGCGATATCTCGTCTACTGCGGTTACGACGTGACCTGGGTCGTCAACATCACGGATGTCGACGACAAGCTCATCGCCCAGCAAAACGAGCGGGGCGTGCCGATGAGTCAGATCGCCGAAGAAATGACGATCGACTATTTGAACAACCTGCGGGCCCTGGGCGTCGATCAGATCGATCACATGCCTAAAGCAACCGAGCACATGGCGGGGATCATCGAGTTCACGCAGTCGCTGATCGACAAGGGCTTTGCCTATGCCAGCGGTGGCGACGTGCTATTCGATGTGATGCGGGATGCGAATTACGGCAAGCTGAGTAACCGGCGCCCCGAAGAGCAACAGGGCGAAGGGGGCGGAGCGGCGTCGAAGAAGCGTTCGCCGGGCGACTTTGCCCTCTGGAAATCGGCCAAGCCGGGCGAGCCCTCGTGGGACAGCCCTTGGGGCCCGGGTCGTCCCGGCTGGCACATCGAGTGCTCCGCGATGAGCAAGGCAATTCTGGGCGAGACGTTTGACATTCACGGCGGCGGACTCGACCTCGTCTTTCCGCACCACGAGAACGAACTGGCCCAGAGCGAGTGCTGCCACGGCAGGCCGATGGTCAAGTACTGGCTGCACAATGGCCTCTTGAAGGCGTCGGCCGGCGCGGGCAAAGTCGGCGGCCGCGGAGAGCGTGAGGAGCCGCCGGCCGAGGCGGCCAAAAAGGTGAGCCGCTCGGAAGGGGCCGGGGGACTCGCCGACATCATCGCCGCGCAAGGGGGCCAGCGG
>JALORD010000143.1 GCA_025459145.1 Pirellulaceae bacterium
ACCCCGCTGCTTGAGGTCCTTAAGGAGCGCCGCCACCGGTTGATCGACCGACAGACAGTTTTCGCTGTGGTTCTTTTCGAGGTTCGAGTGGGCGTCCCACTTGCTCCCCGAGCCGGAGTAGAGCTGCACGAACCGCACGCCCCGCTCCACCAGCCGGCGGGCGAAGAGGCACATCCGGCCGTACTTCTCGGTCTCTTTGCGATTGAGACCGTACATCTCGAGCGTCTCGGCGGATTCCGTCGACAAATCGACCGTTTCGGGAGCCTCGGCCTGCATCCGGAAGGCGAGCTCGTAGCTGGCGATCCGCGCGTCGAGTTCGGTCTGCTCGGGACGCTCGGCCGCGTGCCGTCGGTTCAGCTCGGCTAGGAGGGCCAGCTTCTGCCGCTGCCGGCTATCGGTCACTCCCTTGGGATTCACGAGGTGCTTGATCGGCTCTTCGCCGCCCAAAAGCGCGGTTCCCTGGTAAATGGCCGGCATGAACCCGGCGGACCAGTTGCGCGGGCCGTTGACCACTTGCCCCGGATTGTCTTCGATCACCACGAAGCCCGGCAGGTTGGCGTTTTCGCTTCCCAGGCCGTAGCTGACCCACGAGCCGAGCGACGGCCGGCCGCCGATGATCGAGCCGGTGTTCATCTGGCAGACGCCGCCCGAGTGGTTGATCCCATCGGACCAGAGCGAGCGGATGACACACAGATCGTCAGCGCAACTCGCCATGTGCGGCAGCCAGTCGCTCACCCACAGGCCTCCGTCGCCGTACTGCGCCCATTTCCGCTGGCTCGGCATGATCGGGGCGTTGTTCTCCCCCATCGCCAGAACCACCGGCTTGAACGACTTCGGCAGTTGCTGCCCCGCGTACTTTTCCAGCGCCGGCTTCGGATCGAATGTGTCCATCTGGCTGGGGCCGCCTTCCATGAACAGGAAGATGACGCTCTTGGCCCGCGGCGGATGGTGGGGCGGGCGAGTGGACGAGGAGGGGTTAGGGCTGGGGGCCGGCGAGGCGCTAGCCGCTTTGGCGAGCAGGTCGGTGAGGGCCAGGGCGCCGAAACCGGTGCCGGCCCGGAGGAGCATGTCGCGCCGCGAGAGATAGCCGTGCGGATTGGCGAGCGGAAATTGCGGCAGCATGGCAGGATACCTGGCGGGATTCAGTGTTCCGTCATAACGGTTGGCAAGTGGCAGCAGTCAGCCATCTAGTCCACGTACAGGAACTCGCTCGAGTTCAAGAGCACGTGGCAAAAATCAACGAGCGAATCGTCAGCCGAGGCGTCGCTCGATTGCAGGAACGCCACCGCGGCGGCCAGTTCCTCGACCGAGGCGGTGCGGCCGTAGGCGAGTTGAAAGGCCTGCGCCGCTCGCTCTTCGAGCGTGGCCGACGACGAGTCATCGAGCCGGCGGGCCAGCGCTTTGGCCCGCAGCATCATCCACGGGCCGTTGATCATGAACAGCGACTGGGTCGGCGTCGTGGTCGTGTTGCGCATCGGCGTGCTGAACTGGCCATCCGGCACGTCGAAAACCGCGAGCGTCTCATCGTGCTTGTTGCGGAGGACCTTCAGGTAAACCGCCCGGCGGGCCGTCTTGCCCGAGTCGCCCCCTTCGCCCCCCATCCGCGGATCAAGTTCGCCAGTGAGGGCAATCGCCGCATCGCGAATCTGCTCGGCCGACAGCCGGCGAACGGTCATTCGCGAAACGAACCGATTGGCTGGATCCTTGGTGTACGATTCGGCGATCGCCGGGCCGTGAGAGACCTGGCGATAGGCGGCCGAAGTAACCATCCGCCGGTGCAGACGCTTCAGTGTCCAATCGTGTTCGAGCAGTTCCGCGGCCAGATGGTCGAGTAGTTCCGGATGTGTCGGCGGTTCGCCCAGGCGGCCAAAGTCGCTCGGCGACGAGCAGAGCCCCGCGCCGAAGTGATGCTGCCAAAGGCGATTGGCCAGGACTCGCGAGGGGAGCGGATTGTCGGCCGAAGCGATCCAGTGGGCGAGTGCAGTTCGCCGGCCGGTGGTCCCCGGCGACGGAGGCGCGGGAATCGTCATCGGATTGGGGTCGAGGACCGACAGCGGGCCTGGCTCGACCGGATCGGCATTTCGCCGGCCAGGGATCGTCACCTCGGGAGCTTCCGGGCCCACGTCGGAGACGGCCGGAATGAACGGAATCGGCGCCGGCCGCAGGTGGTCGAACTTGGCAAGCTCTTGCTTGAGCCCTTCCCACTCGGCTTTCTCGTCGCCCTTGAGTTTCGTCGCGATATCGACCTTCCCCTCGCCATCGGTTGCCTGATACTCGCACAGATAGACGAGCTGATTTTCGTACGGCGTCCGCTCGGCGGGCGACTTCAGAAATAGTGCCTGCAGGTCGTCGGGGAACTTGATCAGATTGGTGCGCGAGGCGGCGGCCCGAATCGGGTCTTCGATCTGGGCGATCTTATCGCGAATCTCCGTCGTCGCGGCCTCCCAAACGGCGAGTTGGGCCTGGTAGGCGGCGTACTCCTCGGCCGTCGCGGCGGGGACCCGCTCGCGCCACTGGATCGGAGCCAGAAATGCCTGCAGCCGGTAGTAGTCCTTCTGCAGGATCGGGTCAAACTTGTGGTCGTGGCAACGAGCACAACTCATTCCCATGCCCAGGAACACATCGGCGGTGACGTCGGTCACGTCGTTCAAAATGACTGCCCAATGGTTCCGCACGTCCCGCTGGTTGTATTCATAGACGCCTAGCCGCAGGTACATCGTCGCGATCAGGGCTTCGGGGTCGCCGGGCAATGCTTCGTCCCCCGCCAACTGTTCCAGCACGAACCGCGAGTAAGACTTGTCAGCGTTCAACGAACGGATCACATAGTCGCGATATCGCCACGTCTCGGGCCGATAGGCGTCTTGCCGGTAGCCGTCGGACTCGGCATAACGCACGAGATCGAGCCAGTGCCGGGCCCAGCGCTCGCCATATTGCGGACTGGCAAGCAAGCGATCGACCAGCCGTTCGTAAGCATCGGGCCGCTCGTCGGCGACGAATTCTTGCACGAGTTCGGGAGCGGGCGGGAGGCCGGTCAGGTCCCAGCTCAACCGGCGGAGGAGCGTTTGCCGGTCTGCCGTTGGTGCCGGCTGAAGGCCTTCGCTCTGCATCGCGGCCAGCAGGAACCGATCGATATCGCCGAGCGACCAGTTGTCGGCGTCGATCGCCGCCGGTCGCGCCCGGCGAATCGGCTGAAAAGCCCACCACTGGCGGTCCTCGTCGGTGATCTGACCCTTCGTCTTGCGGACCGCGACCCCTTCCGGAGCGCCATGATCGAGCGGCATCGGCGCGCCGCGTTTGATCCATTCGGAGATCGTCGCGATCTGCAGGTCGCTGAGCTTGCCGCTCGGCGGCATCTCGTACGATTCCCACTTCACGGCCTCGACGAGCAGACTTTCATCCGGCTTTCCTGGAACGATCGCCGGCCCGCTCTCGCCGCCGGCCATCACCATCGAACGGACATCCAGCCGGAGGCTCCCCTTCTGGTCTTCAGAGCCGTGGCACTTATAGCAGTTTTCGGCCAGGATCGGCCGGACCTTCTCCTCAAAGAACTTGATCTCTTCGGTCGAAGGCTCCGGGGGCTCGGCAGCCGGCGCGTTCGCAGGCGAACCCAGCGACACAATTGCGGCTGCCCATAGACCGATCGCGCAGGGAGCCAAGCGATTCAACACGGGTACGAACAAACGCATGGTTTCCTCTTCGGCTGCGCGCACCGGGAACCACCAGAGCAAACCCTAATGCTATCGCAGCCAAGGGCTTACGTCAACGAAAAGCTGGCGGGACGCAGGGCCTTTCGCAGCGATAGATTGCTCGGCCCCGCTTTAGTCGAGACGCTTCGACCAGAAGTGCGTTGGAACGGGCTCGGTCCCCTGAAAACCGGCCACTTCATAGGCTCGCATGGCCACGGCGTTGTCGGCCCGCACCTCGAGCGTCACCTTGCCACAGCCCAGCTTGCGGGCCTCGGCCTCGACAGCCGCGAGCAGCGCCTGGCCAATTCCCCGACCCCGCGCCGCCGGGGAGACGGCAATGTCGTGAATGTTGATCAGCGGCTGAGCCCGAAACGTCGAAAACCCCAGGAAGCAGACGGCAATTCCCAGCGGCTCGTCGCCGTCAAAAGCCAGAAAAACCCGGGCGCCGCCGTGGGCGATAAGTCCCGGAATCAGCCGCTCGCGCACGTCGGCCGGCAGCGGCCGGCTGTCGCCAAACTGATCGCGGGAGTACATGTCGACGAGGTCGACAATCGCCCGCTGATGGGCCGAATTGTTGAGGTCGGCGAGGAGGACCGTCACGAGCATCAATCCTCTTCTGATGACGGCGGCGGCTCGTACTCGAAATCCTTCCACTTCATCGCCTGCCGCAGCGGCTCGATGCGGAGCATCACCTGCCCACCCTGGAAGATTCGCACTGTCCCGCTCGACTGACTAACCACGACCGCCAGGGCCAAAGTAACCTTGCTGACCGCGGCGCCGGCCCAGTGGCGAGCGCCGAGTCCCTTGCTGAGCGTCAGATTGGCGTACGGTGCATCGACCAGTTGGGCCGATTTTTCGACCGTCCCGTCCGAGGCCACGATAAACGCCCCGTCGAGCACGGCCACTTCCTTGATCGCCTCGCGAACGCGGGCGTCGTGCAGGTCGCGCTCGGCCCGGCTGTAGCCCTTCACGGGGTCGTACCCCGCTGGTTGGCAGAGGCTAAGGACTTTCCGCGTGTCGCCGACGACGAACATCGTGCCGACGGCCTTCCCCTCGCGCCCCTCGCGGCCGATCTCAACCGCCAGATCGATCACCACCTTGAGCGTGTCGAGCGGGACGCTCGTTTCGAGCTGTTTCAGATCGCGGGCGGTTAGTCGGCCGAGGTGATCCTCGAGCTCGATGTAGCTGAACGAGTCGATCGTATCGGCGTCGAAACCGCTGTAGGTGACGACGACGCCGGCCCCGGGCTCCAGGATTTCGCGAGCGACGCCCGTGAGCAGCGCCTGCGTCAGCTTCTCAATAACGGGCGAATCGGCCATGCCAAGCTTGATGATGGCGACGCCCGACTCTTCGGCCCCGGCCAGCTCTTCATCGGTATCGGCGGCCACCACGATCTTGAGGTCGCCAACCCGGCGCTTCAGCTCCTGCCAGTCGGTAGGCCCTTCGAGCATCAGGAGGAGCGCATTCGCTTCGGTCAAGCGGCAGAATTGTCCGGCCAGTTCAATGATCGCCGAGAACTGAGCGTCGAAACGATGCTGCTTCATGCGGAAAAACGAGGCTTTCGAAGATGCGAACGAAGGGGCTGGCCCAGAAGCAACCGGCGAACGCGGCATGTTACGGGTTTGCGGAAAAAAGGGCAACTACTGCCCGGCATTTTCCGGTCGATGGGCCCGTGAAGCGGGCTGCTTGGCATGCCTGGCGGTCCTCGATTCCCCCCGCTGCCGGCTACTGCTTCAGCACGAACACCTGTAGCCAGAGGCCAAACAGGCTCAGGCTGTTGAGCAGCGTGTGGACGACCAGGCTGGGAATCAGACTATGCGTCCGCTGGTAGAGATACCCCATGCCCACCGCCAGGAGCGTGAGGGGGACCCAGTCGGGCCCGTGCGAGTAGTGCAGCAGGGCGAAGATCGTGGCGCTGATGGCAATCGGCAGCCAGGCAGCCGGGCCGGAAAGAGGAGGCTGCAGCGAGAGTTCGGGGGGAGATGTCGCCGCTGGCAGGGGCTTGGTCGCATCGGCCTCAATCGCGGGGGACGTGTAGGGGTTGTTGTCGGGCGGCTGCGGCTGCGTCCACTCGGGCGCGACGGACGGTAGCTCGCCAAACGGACCCGGTAACGGAGCCCAGCCAGCCTGCTGTTCATTCGGTTCCATGAATTCCAGCGGCACAGCGGCATTTTCAGTCGTCCGCGGCCCGCGCAGGAAACGGGGGATGACCCGCTCGAGCCAGCCCTGGAGCAAGACGCGAAACACGATCTCCTCGAAGAGCGGCGCTACGACTGCAGCGGCCACTGCCAAAAGCACAAAGAACCACGGCTCGGGCGAGTCCTTGAACATCTCCATCAGCGGGTGTTTGCTCGGCTTCCAGACATTGACGAGCAGCCCTTGCAGGGCATACGTCGGCGGAGCGAGCAGCAGAAACCCGATGAGCCCCAAACGCAGATCGCCAGCGAGAGCCCGTAGCGACACGCCCCAATCCTGTCCCCTGGCCCCCGTCCGTAGCGAGACCAGCGGCACGACGATCGCCAAGAGGACGAGCGACACGATGATGTTGGCGGCGACGAGCATCCCCTTCTGCCCGAGCGTCCACTCGGCCTCGTCAGCCTCGCGCGGCAGCCAACCGGCTTCGAGCATGCCGATTTGAACCGCGAACGTGCCGCCGATGTAGACGGCCACAATCAAGAGCAGGTCGAGCACAGTCCAAGGAACCACTTGCCGCGGCTGCCAGAGGACCAGCGGCAGACCCGGACGGATCTTAAATTGCAGGAGCACCTGCCGGGCCATATCGACAAG
Source organism: Pirellulaceae bacterium (assembly GCA_025459145.1). Taxonomy (GTDB): domain Bacteria; phylum Planctomycetota; class Planctomycetia; order Pirellulales; family Pirellulaceae; genus CAYLLN01. The sequence continues at coordinate 6,474 of JALORD010000143.1, forward strand.
CGTCACAGGAGCGCGTCGGCTGACGGCCAGCAGCTTCAGCCCCACGAGCGACCAGCAGGCCAGCGAGCCGGCCAGCGTGGCCATCACCACGAGGCCGGCAATTCCCAGGGCGGCTTGCATCGTTACTTGCCCCGCCCCAAGGTCCGCGCCGCCGCGACAATGTAGACGAGCCCCGACTGCACCGTCGACAAGACTGCGAGCCAGACGAAGATCGTCAGCGTCCAGAAAAGCCACGGCGGCAATTCGGCAGTCCGCGAGCCAACCTGCTGCAGGTACCGCAGGGCCACGAGGCTGGCAACCACTGCGACGCACTGAAAGACCATTTTCAACTTGCCGGAGAAGTTGGCCGAGAAGTCGCCCCCCTGCTGTTCGATGACGCCGCGAATCGCGGTGACGAGCATTTCGCGCCCCATGACGACGACCGCCATCCAGGGGAGAATACCGCTCCCCACCTCCGCCGCCAGGAACGTAAACGTCCCGCAGATGATGATTTTGTCGACGAACGGATCGAAGATGCGTCCGAGCTTCGTCACCTGGCCGTACTTGCGAGCCCACCAGCCATCGATCCAATCCGTCCCTGCGGCCAGAACGAAGACGATCGTTGCCGCGGCATAGTGGCCCAGCGGGATCAAGACGAACACCACCACGGCCAGCACGAAGCGAGCCGCGGTGAGAAGGTTGGGGACGTTGACGATGGTGTTGGAGGAAGAGGCGGGCACGTCATTCCGGTCGTTGAGGCCAAGAATCCTAGCGGCGATCGATCGATAGTACCTTCACCAGGCGGTCGTCTTCGCTCACTTTCAGTGCGGCCACAATCGGTGGGACGGCCACCACGCTCCAGCCGCTGGGATGCATCCTACCGACGGAATTCGGATCGCGTTTGAGTTCGGATTCCATCCGGTCGAAAGCGTCGGCCACCTGCTGGCGATCGCTGGCCTGCAGCCATAGCTCTGCCAGTTGCAGGTCGGCGATCGACGAATTAACGACCGTGTATTTCATGGGCCATACTTTCCGCAAGGCCTTCGGCCAACTCACCCGTCAGCGAAACGCAACTGCCCCTAATTATACCTGCCCAATCCCCGCCAGTTGCTGTTTTCGCGGCATCGTCCGCGGGCGCGGTTTGCCAGCGGCGACGGCTACGAGGTCGTATTCCTGGGTCGCCACGATTTCCACCGGCACGATGTCGCCGGCGCGAAGCTTGAGCTGATCACCGGTGACGAACACCAGACCGTCAACATCCGGTGCGTCGGCCGGGCTGCGGCCGATCCAGACGTTTCGCTCGCCCGTCACCGGCTGATCGAGGATCACGTCGACCGAGCGGCCGACCTGCTCGGCCAAATGCGCGAAGGCGATCTCCTGCTGCACCTGCATCAGCCGCTCGCGGCGGGCTTCCATCACATCGGCTGGCACGTGATCGGGCAGGTTCGCCGCCGGTGTGTCGGGTTCGAGCGAGTACGTAAAGACCCCCATCCGCTCGAACTTGTGCCGCTGGACGAAGTCGACAAGCTGCTCAAAGTCGTCATCGGTTTCGCCAGGAAATCCGGTGATGAACGTCGTGCGAAGCGAGAGACCCTGGATCCGCGACCGCAGGCGGCCGAGCAAATCCTCGGTCTCGCTGCGTGTCACTCGGCGGGCCATCCGCCGCAACATTCCGTCGCTGGCATGCTGCAGCGGGATGTCGATGTAGGGCAGAATCTTCCGGCTCTCGGCGAGGGTGTTAATCAGCTCGTCGTCGATGTACATCGGATAGAAGTACATCAGCCGAATCCAGTCGATCCCGACCACGTCCTCCAGCCGCCGCAAGAGTTCGGCCAATCGCGGCTCGCCATAAATGTCTTTGCCGTAGTAGGTTGTGTCCTGGGCGACGATGATCAATTCCCGCGCGCCATCGGCGGCAAGTTGCTCGGCCTCGGCCACGACATCCTCGATCGTCTTGCTGGCGTGCTTGCCGCGCATCTTGGGAATCGCACAGAACGTGCAGAGCCGGTCGCACCCTTCCGAAATCTTCAGATAAGCAAAATGCTGCGGCGTGATCCGCAGGCGGTCCTTGTCCGAGAGAGCCCGGATCGGCGCGGGACGAAACACACTCCGCTGCTCGTCGAGATGCCCCACCAGCCGATCGGCCACGCGGGTGATTTCGTCGCGGCCAAAGACGCCGACCAGATGATCGATCCCCGGGCGATCTTCGAGCAGTTGCTCCTTCTGCCGTTCGGCCAAACATCCCGATACGATGACGCCGCGGGTGCGTCCCTGCTCCTTGAGCGCAAGCATCTCGTCGATCGCCGAGAACGACTCGGTCCGCGCCCGCTCGATAAAGCCGCACGTGTTGACGACGACGAAATCCGCTCCGTCGGGATCGCTCACCAGGTCGTAACCATCGATCTTCAATAGGCCCAGCATCCGCTCGCTGTCGACCGTGTTCTTGGGACAGCCCAGGCTGACGAAGGCGTAGGTCCCCTTCGAGTCGGCTGTCGGTGCGGGACGTTTCTTTTTCGACGACATGGAGGGCGGGCGGAGGTCGGAGAACGAATTTCAGAAGTCGGCATTCGTGAACTAGCCACCAGCACTAGCCACTCGCAGGCCGCAACTCGTTTATTCTATTGCACTTGCGCCCCACTGACGAGGGGCTTCGCGGCCTGTCAAATTCCGATTTAAACCCCTTCTCGCCGCCCTTCGCCGGCAAGCTGGGCAAGCTATATTGGACCGTGGCACCGACGCTCCACTGTCATTCCTCTCCAAGTTCCCGAGATTTCCCGTGTCCGAAGCCCTCGGTATTCTCGAAGTCACCGGCCTTACGCCGGCCATGGTGGCGCTCGACACGATGGATAAGGCCGCGGATATCCGCCTGTTGCAAGCCGAGTCGAACGACTTCCTGGGCCTCGTCCTGAAAGTGACCGGCTCGGTTGACGCCGTGCAGACGGCGATCGAAGCGGGGCGCGACGCGGCTGAGCGGATGGGGGGCAAGCCGGTCGGCACCGTGCTCAACCGGCCGGACGAAGGAGCCTGGTCGGCGCTGATGAGCCCGGTCGAAGTGAGCCCGCTGATTCAGCAACCGGTCGTTAAGAATCCCAATTACGAAGTCCTCGCAACCGCGGACAAGGCAGCTCCCATGGCAGACAATGTTTTCGCCCTCGGCTTTATCGAGACCCAAGGCTTTACAGCGGTGTTCGAGGCGATCGACAGCGCGTGCAAAGCCGCCAACGTCGAGGTGATCGGCAAGGAAAAGCTCGGCGGCGGGTATATCACCGTGGTGGTGAAGGGAGATGTCGCCGCCGTGAAGGCCGCGATCGAAGCCGGCACGGCGAAAGTTCAAGGCCTCGGCAAACTGATCGCCGGCCACGTCATCGCCCGGCCGAGTGCCGCGGTGCTGAGTCTATTGCCGAAGTAAGCTCCGCTTGCCAAGCGGAGCCTCGCACTGCAACGTTGGCACCCTCCCTGCGTGACAAGGTTCCTTCCGGCAGGAGGAACCTGCTTTCTGGCAGCCAAATCGAGGCTCCCGCCAAACCTGCGAACAAGAGCGTTGTCGGCGAGTATCGGCGAATCTCACACTCGTGTTTGTTAATATTGCGGGGCGCCACCGCCTCCTTGGTATTTGGCGTCGCCGAAGCCAAGGATGGGATAGAAAATGAACGGCAGAAACGCGAGTCCGAGCCCAAATCCAGCTCCCTTTCCAAAAACCTTCGCCATCTCCATGGCCACAATGATCGCCATGATGAAGTTCACGCAAGGGATGAGAAACAGGATGATCCACCAAATCGGCTTATTGACGATGTCCAGCATGACGACCAGGTTGTAAATCGGAATGATCGCAGCCCACCCGGGTTTGCCCGCTTTCTGAAACGTCATCCAGAGCCCGGCGATAAAGCCGATCAGGATGATCATCTGAACGATGAACACTACTGCTGCGCTGCCGGCAGCCGCCGCATCGTCTCCTTGAGCCAGAATCAGGGGGTACCAGTTCATCGGAATCCTCTTGGGGGATTGCGAACGTCCCGGCCGGTTTTCGACGTGGAACCAGCAAGACCCTGAAAAGAGTGCGGGAGATCGCGGTCTAGATGAGGGGAGATTGTACCCATGCATCGCCGAACTGCCATAGCATTCGTATAATCCTGGGACGAGCCGGTTGGCAAATTGGCTCGGCACCGTATCCTGCGATTACCATCTGTCCCGAGCCATCCAGACTGCCTGCCCAAACGATGACCACCCAAATACAAGCTGCTCGTGCCGGCCAGATCACGCCGGAAATGGAATTTGTCGCGAAGCGCGAGAACCTGACTCCGGAACTGATTCGGGA
>JALORD010000144.1 GCA_025459145.1 Pirellulaceae bacterium
AAAGGGTGGTCGCAGACCAAGGCGAAAGAGTTTGCGGCGGGAGCCGACTCGTTCTCGCAGCTGCTCGCCAAGTATCCCGAGCACACGCTTACCGCAGATTCGCTCTATGCCCGGGCCCTCTGCCGACGGCAGGCGGGCGCCGCGAAAGAGGCCATCGCCGATCTCGACGCGTTTTTGGCTACCATGCCGGCAGCGGCGCGGAAGAGCGAAGCCTTGTATGAGAAGGGGCTCGCGCAAGCTGCGCTCGGCGATCAGGCAGCTGCGGCGGCGACCTTCGCGGGGATTCTCGAGGCTGATCCCAAGTTTGCCGCGACCGACAAGGTGCTGTACGAACTGGCCTGGGCCGAGAAATCGCAGAACAAGCATGCGGAAGCGGCGGGCCACTTTGCCCGCCTGAGCCAGGAGTTCGGCGACAGCCCGCTGGCGGCCGAGGCGTGGTTCCATGTGGCCGAGAGCCACTACGAGAAGAAGGACTACGCGGCCGCGGTCAAGGCGTATGGCCAGGCGCAGGCCAAATCGCCGATGGGCGAGCTCGCCGAAAAGACCGCCTACAAGCTGGGCTGGGCCCACTATCAGCAAAAGGAATACGACAACGCGCTTAAGGCCTTTACCGACCAGCTCGCGGCCAGCGGCCAGGGAACGCTCGCGGCGGATGCGCGCTTCATGCAGGCCGAGTGCCTGTTCCGGATGGAGAAATATGCCGATGCCTACGCCGCCTATCAGGTCGCGGCCAAGGAGAAGGCCAGCTCGCCGGTGATCGAAGTGCTGACGCTCCTGCATGGCGGGCAAGCGGCCTCGCAGTTGAAGAATTGGGACGACGCTGTAAGTTTGCTGGCCGCGATCCCGGAGAAGTTTCCCGAGACGCCGCTCTTGGCCGAAGCGATGTACGAGCTGGCGTGGGCCCGGCAGAATGCCGGCCAGAAGGCCGAAGCACTTACGGATTACGAAGTGGCGGCGACCAAGTCGCGGGATCACGTCGGAGCGCGGGCCCGATTCATGATGGGGGAATTGCACTTCGCCGAGAAGAAGTACGACCTGGCGATTCAGGAGTTCCGCCGCGCGATGCTCGGCTATGGTGGCGAGCAGGCCGCGGCTGAGACGAAGAACTGGCAAGCCAAGAGCGGCTACGAAGCGGGACGCTGCGCCGAGGTGCAGATTGCCGCGGCGCAGGACGCAGCCCAGAAACAGCAGTTCGTCCGCGACGCGCGGCAGTTCTACACGTTCATCGTCGAGAAGCACGCCAGCCACGAACTGGCCGCCGAGGCGAAGAAACGGCTGGAGGCTCTGAAGAGTTTGTGAGGCAGGTAGGGCTACTGAGAAGGAGCCGCAGATTAACGCAGAAGGACGCAGATAGGATTTGACCCTAGGGCGTGTTGGTTGATCTGCGCTTGTCAGCGTCACCTACGGCTAATTTGTCCGGAGTTAGTTCAAGCGGCCACAGTGGAGCGGTTTTGCCAAGAGGCGAGAAGAGGCTGATGGTATGAGATCAATTTCGACGGTTCCCTGGCGGCTGGCCCTGTGGCTTGGCTTGGCCCTCTTGATTGCGGGCGTGCTGTGGAATGGCATTCCGACGCCGCAACTTCTGGCGCAAACGGAACAGGACGCAGCGGGGCCCAGCGGCGACCCCGAGCCGCTGGGGAGCGAAGGCGCGAGCGTCCCGACCGCTACGCCGGCGAGCAGTTCGATTAACGTGCTGTCGCTCGCTTTGCGGGGCGGAATCTTCATGATTCCCATTTTCTGCCTCTCGCTCCTCGCGGGGACGATGGTGATCGAGCGGTTCCTTGGTTTGCGGCGCAATCGCATTCTCCCGGAGGGGCTCGTGGCGGGACTGGGGCAGCTCGCCGGTTCGCAGGGAACATTCGATCCGCGGCGGGCTTACAAGCTGTGTCAGGAGTATCCCTCGTCGGCGGCCAATGTGATTCGCGCGATGCTCGTCAAAGTCGGCCGGCCCGTGGCGGAGATCGAATCGAGCGTTGCGCAGGCGAGCCAGCGCGAGGCGGATAAGCTGTACGCCAACGTGCGGTGGCTCAATATCACGACCTCGCTCGCCACGATGTTCGGCCTCCTGGGAACGATCCAGGGGATGATCCTGGCGTTTCATCAACTCACCGGCCTCGCGCCAAACAACGACCGGGTGATCGCCCTGGCCGGCGGCATCTATACGGCGCTGGTGACGACATTCGCCGGCCTCTCCGTGGCAATTCCGTCAGCGTTCTTCTCGCACCTGTTCGAAGGCAAGATTCAGAGCGCGTTTCGCGAGATCGATGAACTGGTTGCCACGCTCCTGCCGCAACTCGAGCGGTACGAGGGTCGCCTGCGATTCAACCGGCAGCCGACCGATGGCGAGCCGCGTCCCGCCGATGACGGATCGGGGGACAAACCGGTCGTCGCCCTGGCCGGGCGGGAGTAAACACGATGCCAGTCAAGATCAACAAAGGGATGGCCGCGGGGCTGCTCGACCTGACGCCGATGATCGACATGGTGTTCAACCTGCTGATTTTTTTCATGGTCGTCAGCCACTTCGCGCAGCAGGATCAGGCGATGCCGGTCGAGTTGCCGTCGGGCAGCGCGGCGATGCCGCTGACGCAGCGGCCCACCGAGCTGTTTATCAATATTAACGATCAGGGACGCTTTTTCGTCCGGTCGCAGGAAGTGGCCGCGGACGAACTGGGGCAAATCCTTCGCCAGGCAGCGATCGACAATCCGGCCAACCAGACGGTCGTGATTCGCGCCGATCGCCGGGCCGACTGGGATTCGGTCGCCACGGCGATGCGGCTGTGCAACGAGGCAGGAATCCGCGATTACTCGGCCTCGCTCTCAAACGAACAACCGTGAAGAAACCCTCCCTCATACTCTCTCACTCTCAGACATTCGGATAGCGTCCCCGCCGGCAACGACAGCCAGCACCGCCGCATCAGGTAACCACCCATGGCCAAGATTCGCCGCATCATCCGCAAGGTCCACGAGGGCCGCGGCGACTATTTCGACGAGCATCAGTGGCCGATTCACGTCGCCCTGGTTGTGCTCGGCGCGTTCCTGATGGGGGTGAGTGCGGCGTATCTCCGGTTCTCGGGCGTGCCGTGGTACGCCAACGCGGTCACCAGCTTGCTCGCGATTCCGCTGGTCGTGGCGGCGTTCATGCTGGCGTTTCGGTATATCGAAAGCCACGTCGTGCGGCGGTCGCTGCAACTGTCGGTCGTGCTGTGCGCGATTCTGCATGTGGCGCTCGTCGTCCACCTGATGGAGACGCGGATTTTTGCGAACCTGCTGCTCGACCGCCAATCGACGGCCGTGCCGATCGAACGCCGGCCGCCGAAGCTGGTTCCCGAATATCACCCGAGTCAGCTACTGCCCGATGAGGATCGACCGCGGCAGGATTTCGAAACGCCACTCGAAACGCGGACTCCCGAGCCCGATCCGCAGCCGGACCCGATCGTCCGCGAGGAGCCGCAGGAGCGTCAGTCGCCCCAAGAGCCGCAGCCAATCCCCGTGCCGGAGCAGGTTTCCACGGACCAGCCGAACGTCGTCCGCCGCGATCAACCCAATGAAGCCGCGCCGCGCCTGGCCGCCGAGGGCTCGCGGCTCAGCCGGCAGCCGAAACCGTCGGAGCTGAAGATCAGCCAGCTCATTGAGCGAGTGCCAACCCCTGCGGCCACTTCGGCGAATGAGCAAGCGACGGCTCGGACGGAGCCAAATACCCAGCCGAGCGCCCAACGGGCGGAAGTCGCGCGTCGCGAGACCGAGGCCTCACCCGCCGCACCCTCGGCCGAGCCGCAGCCGACGGCACCGACGCGCCAGCCGTCCGCGCAACTGGCTCGCCGCACCGATGAATCGCGACCGACGCCGGACGCGCCTGCCCAGCCAACATTGCCGCGGCAACTGGCGACGCCTCGCGTGACGCCGCGGACGCCGGTCGCGATGGCGGAGGTTCCGAGCCCGGCGCGCGAGACGTCACCCACCGAGCTTCAGCCGGCGAACGTCGCTGCAACTCGCCGCACCGTGGATAGCCCCACGACCGACCGTGCCGCCAGCGAGCCGGCGGTGGCCGCGGTCACCGAGCCCGCACGCACTCCGCGCGAACGGGCCAGCCCCGCGCCGGCCGACTCGCCGAAGATTGCAACGACGCCGTCGCCGGTACCGAACCGGCAGCCGCGAGTGACGACGCGTCCCGAGGTGGCGACTACTGCGATAGCTCCCGCCGAGACCCGCGGCGATGTGGCGGCCAGTACGCCGACCGCTTCACCCGCCGCCAGTCGCATTGCCCGCTCGTCCGCCGCCGCGAGTTCTCCGCAGCCCAGCGAGCTGGCCGCGAGCGAGCCGCAGCGGACCACGCGCCCCGAGCCCTCGGCCAATCCCACGCGCATCCGCGGCGAAGCGAGCCCCACGCCGTCGCTCAATCCGACCGCCTCGCCGACTCTCACTCGCTCGGCCAATGCCGTGAGCCTGCCGAATGTCGAGACTGTCGCGGATACCGCTGCAGGGGCGATTGCCGCGAGCAGCACGAGCGCCGAGCCGTCCCCGAGTTCGACGGCGACTCGCCGCAGTCCGACCGAGCGGCCTGTGGAAGCCCCGGCTGTCGGCGAGCCGGCACCCGCGCAGGTCGCTTCCGCGTCCCCGTCGTCGACCCAGGCTCAGCCGCTCGTTCGCCGGGCGACCACGACCGGGAGTGCGGCGGCAGATTCGCCGGTGGTGGCGAGCGACCGCGGCAGCGTTCCGACCCAGAGCACGCGCGCTTCGCAGGCGGTGGCCAACGTGGTCACGACGGTCGGCGACGTTAGCACAAACACCGGTCCGCAGGCGGCGAGCAGCGCCGCGGTGGGGCCGTCGGATGCCACCGTCTCGCGACAGATGGCGGCGAGTGCCATTAACGCTGTCCGGACGCAGCCAACGCTGGAAGCGACCAGCCAGAGTCCTGCAAGTCAGTTTGCCGGTGGTACGCGAGCCGCCGCGGCAAACGATCGGCCGGAGGCGGCAGCGTCGGCCAGCCCTTCGGGAGTCGCCCGCAGCGCGGCGAGTGCTGCGAGCTCACGCGAGCTGACGAGTGCCGTGGCAGCAACGGCCGGCTCTGCGAGCGACGCCCCGAACGCCAGCCGCGATACATCGAGCACCGAGCCTCAGCCAAGCGCGATGGCACTTTCGCGGGCCGAGAACGGCGTGGCGGGAGCAGCCCAGTCTCCTAATCTCGAGCGATCGATGCCCGCGGCCAATAGTCCGGCGCTCGTCGCTTCGACCTCGGCTCGCCGGACTGAGGCGACGCAGAGCCAGCCGGCCGGCGAAGCCCTTTCGCCGAGCGAGCCGGCCAGAATAGCCCGGGCTCAGGCGGGGCAGAGTGTGCCGACGTCGTCGCTCGCCAGCGAGGCGGTGGAAACTGGTACGACGCTCGCCGGTAATGAGCTGGCCGAGGCGACGGCGAGCGCGAGCGCCGCTCTGACCCGAGCGCAGGCGAGCGCCGCGACGAGTGCCGTAACAGCCGCCAAGGGAACCGGCGAAGTCGACGTCGGTCCGGTGCAGACGATCGCCGAAGCGGGGACGGGGCGAGCTTCGGGTGGCGGCGCTGCCGAACTCAAGTTCGACACGTCGGCGCCGCAACTGGCCCGCTCGGGTGGAGCAGCGGGTGGACCGACCGCGGCGCCCACCGAAGCGGCGCCGGCGGAAGGAGCTGTGGCCAGCAGCGCGGCGGCCGATGCGAGCGCGCCCAGCGGCGCGGCGCCGGCTCCTGTCGCGCTGGCTCGCACGGTGGCCGGCGGCGAGGCGAGCGCTTCCGGCGGTCCGTCGGCGGCGCGCGAAACGGGTCCGCTGGCCGAAGTGAACGCCGCCCAATTGCTCGCTCAGCAGACGCTCAGCCGGGCCGATGCGACCGAAGGACAAAGCGGCGGCGACGCCGCGGCCGGACAGCCGGGGATCGAAGACGAAGAAGAAAAGGCCCGCCGCCTGGCCCGCGCGGCGAGCGGAGGCAGTCCGCAGCCTGCGGTATCGGCGCTCGTGGCCGCCGAAATCCCGGTTTCACCGATGGGCGAGGGAGGGGATGGCGGAACTCCGTCAGCCGCGGCTGAGCCTTCTGCCGCGGCGATTGCGACAGCTCGGACTCGCGTGGATGGGGCCCTGCCTGCCGGTGGTGCGCCGGCCGACCTGAGTCCGGGTGAAGGCGCGGAAAGTGGTGGAGCCGAGCGAGCCGCCACGCTGGCGATTGCGCGAGCGGAAGCAGCCGATGCTGCGCCCGGGGCTCCTGAAATGGGTGGCGGCTCGGCCTCGCCGGCTCGAGCGTCGGCCGGGCCGGTCCCGAGTGCTCCAGATGTCGCCGAGGCGATCGCCGTGTCCAGCGCGCCGGATTCGGCGGGTGACGAGAGTGGTGTACCGCTCGAAGCAACGGGGCTCACGGCAGCGCGGCTGACAGGTGGGGCGAGCGGCCTGTTGCCGGCAGAGCCCGTGGGAGCTGTGGCGGGTGCTGAAATTGTCGAAGCTTCGACGCCGGGAACCGCGGCAGGCGGCCCGGCGGCGCGGCGCACCAGCGCAGACGATAGCCAGCCGGCGGCGATTGCGGCGGCCGCGAGCGGCTCCGGACCGGCCAAGCAAGGTTCCGCGGACGGTCTCGCTTCGGCAGACACCACGGTCGCGGCGATTCCCGAAGTTGGTCCCACGTCGGCCGTCGCGCAGGCCGACATGGACCACCTGCTCGGCGGCGGCGAGATGGCGCCGATGACCCGCGCGGCGGGCGAGGCGATTGCCGCCGATATCGAAGCCCCGGAAGGTCCGGCGGGCCTGGCCAGCGAGTATTCGCCGCAAGTCGGCATCAACACGCGGCAAGCGCGCGAAGAGAGCGTCGACGTTCAGCTCCGCTCGGCGCGGTTCGTGAAGACCCACGTCGGGGGGCTGCCGAGTGTGAGCACCGCGGCGATTGCCTCGGCCGAGGCGTTTGCCGCCCGCGGCGCCCGCAAGACCGGTTCGCAACCCGGCGGCGGCCGCGGCACTCCGCCGCCGCAGACCGAGGAAGCGATCGAGCGGGGGCTCGCGTTCCTGGCCCGCTATCAGTCGCCCGGCGGCGGCTGGTCGCTACAGGGCTTCCCTGAAGAGGCGCAGCTCGCCAGCGACACGGCTGCGACGGCGCTGGCCGTGCTCGCCTTTCAAGGCGCCGGATACAACCATCGCGAGCATCAGTACAAGAACGTCGTCCGCGGCGGGCTCGATTTCCTGGTTCAGTCGCAACAGGAGAATGGGGACCTGTTCGTCCCGCTCGACGATCAGTCGAACCGGAGCGTCTGGCTCTATAGCCACAGCCTGGCGGCGATTGCCCTGTGCGAAGCGTACGGCATGACGCAGGATCCGCAGCTTCGTGACCCGGCCCAGCGGGCGCTCGACTTCATCGTCGCCAGCCAGCACACCGAGCGCGGCGGTTGGCGGTACTCGCCCGGCGTGGGGTCCGATACGTCGGTCACCGGCTGGATGATGATGGCCCTCAAGAGCGGCGAACTGGCAGGGCTCGAAGTGCCCGCAGCGACCTACCAGAAGATCGAGAAGTGGCTCGACGGAGCGCAGCAATCGCGGGGCGAGCCGCACCTCTATCGCTACAATCCGCTCGCGCCCGATACGCCGGAGCAGCGGCACGGTCGGGCGGCCAGCAAGACGATGACGTCGGTCGGCCTTTTGATGCGGCTCTACACGGGCTGGGGGCGCGAGAACGCCGGCTTCGCCCGCGGAGCCGACTATCTGCTCGAGAACCTGCCCGCGATCGGTACGCCGCGCGAGCCGCAGCGCGATACGTACTACTGGTACTACGGCACGCAGGTGATGTACCACATGGGGGGGAGCCACTGGCAGGCCTGGAACGGCCGGCTGCATCCGCTGCTCGTCGGCTCGCAAGTGATGTCGGGCCCCCAGGCGGGAAGCTGGGATCCGAAGGGGCCGGTTCCCGATCGCTGGGGACCGCACGGAGGACGACTCTACGTCACGACGCTCAATTTGCTGTCGCTCGAAGTCTATTGGCGGCATCTGCCACTGCATGCGAGTGCGGCCGCCGCCGAATAGAGTTCAACTGGGAACTTGGAACGCCCCTGCGCCCGGCCGATTGCCCTGGTTGCTCTGCGCCGGGGCCCCTAGAATTAGGGTTGCTATGCCGCTTTCCTCGGGCCGCCGGTCCCATCGTCTTCGCATTTCATGAGTGGCTATCGTTCCCTCAAACGCGTCCTCGGCGAGACGAACCTGGAGCGCAAGGTCCGGTGGATCTTTGGCATTTGTATTACCCTCTTGATTCTGCTCACGTTTTCATCGGTCGGACTCATCGCCAAGCGGCTGGTCGATGAGACGACCAACCACAAGGGGCGCAACCTCGCCCGCAATCTGCTGTTCAAGCTGCACTGGGAATTCTGGACGCACGACGCCGAGGGGCCCGAGCGGCGCAAGGTGGTCGAGCAGCTCACCTCGGTGCTGGCGCAGGAGAAGCACGATTCGCGGATTCTGCGGCTCGACGATTCGCAGCCGACCGATCCGGTCGAGCGGCAGATCGTCACCAATCTGAAGAAACGGGCCGAGGAGCAATACCGCACCGCGGCTGCCCGGAAGAAATCTGCGTCGCCGGGGACTCCGGACACGAGTGCGTTTGACGCAAGTGCGCCCGGCACCGGCACCGAGCAGTTCGACGATCCGCAGTTCGAGCCGGTCTTCGATCCGGTCCCGGCGCCCGATCAGGACCTGTACTACTACTACCAGGTCGTGGATTGGTCGAATGTCTGCCTGGGATGCCACGAGGCGCTGCACGGCGGCTACGGCGACGCCGCGTCGACGACCTACGAGGGGAGCGTCTTCGACAATCCGGCCACGCCGTTTCGCGTGATTCGGGTGACGATGCCCTACGACGATACGCGCACGGCGATGAACCGCACCTGGGCCGTCCTGATCGCCGTCGGCATTGCGACGGTCTCGCTGTCGATGCTGATCTTCTGGGCGGTGGTGCGATACGTCATCGTCAAGCCGCTGTCGCACCTCCGCGAAGTGAGCGAATCGGTGGCGCAAGGGGATCTCGACCAGCGGGCCGAGATTCACACCGGCGACGAATTCGAGGAACTGGCCCAGTCGTTCAACAAGATGCTCCGCAACCTGCTCGAAACGCAGGGGGAGCTGCGCGAGGTGAACGATAGTCTCGACGCCAAAGTCGACGAGCTCGCTCGGCTCAACATGCAGCTCCACGAAATGAACCGGATGAAGGGGGAATACCTGGCCACGATGAGCCACGAACTGCGGACGCCGCTCAACAGCATCCTCGGCTTTTCGGAAGTGCTCGGAAATATCGAATCGCTCACCGACAAGCAGCGGCGGTACGTGCAGAACATCCAGAAGGGAGGCCGCGACCTTCTGGAGATGATCAACGACATCCTCGATCTCGAAAAGATGGAAGCGGGGAAAATGGAGGTTCGGCCCTCGGAGTTCAAGATCGGAAACGTGATCCAAGCCCAGTGCGATCTGGTCCGGACGCTGGCCGAAGACAAGAACATCGACCTGGTCGTCGACATCGAGGGGGAACTGCCGCTGCTCTATCAGGATCAGGCCAAGGTGCAGCAGATCCTGATGAATCTCTTGTCGAACGCGATCAAGTTCACGCCCGACGGCGGGCGGATTCGCGTCGGCGCGCGGGCCGATTCGCGGGGGCGGATCGAGTTCTGGGTGGCCGACAACGGCGTGGGGATCCCCGAATCTGAGAAGGATGTGATCTTCGAAAAGTTCCGGCAGGGAAAGGCCGCGCTGGGACGCGACAATCTAACTCGCGAATTCAGCGGCACGGGGCTGGGACTGTCGATCGTCAAGGAACTGAGCAAGTTGCTCGGCGGGGAAGTGTCGGTCGAGAGCGAACTGGGGAAGGGCTCGACGTTCCGGGTCGTCATCCCCTGGATGCGGGCCGATCAGCCGCTGGCCAGCACCAAGCTCAGCGCCAAACTCGACGAAATCGCCCGCCCCCGCGTCAAGGAAGAGCCCGAGGCGGCGGCGCGGACGTAAGGGCGAGAGGTTAGAGGCGAGACAAGCCGATGGCTCCGTCATTGCATTTGCGTGTGGATTCTCTCCTGGCGGCGCAGAGACATGGAGATGGCGCACTGCTCCTGCCTCTCCGCGGGCTCCGCACCTCCGCGTGAGCACTCCCGCTCGCCGGCCAGAATTGGCACGCGGAGCCGCGAAGATCGCGGAGGGGAAAAGGCGGACTACTCTGCCCATGTGAGTTTCTCGCCGGCACGAGCGTCACCAGCCGCGTGGACGGAGTTCGCGCCAGCCGCTATCTTCTCGGCTGTTGCCTTACGAACGATTCCCGGGTCCCTCGCGACTCTCAACATGGACGAAAAGCTCAAGCAACAAGTGCTGCCCCCGTTGGCGGTCTTCAATCTGACCGCAGGGATCTACATGCTGGTGCAGTTCTTCCGCATCCCCGATATGACGTCTGGGACGTTCTTTCTGCACCTGGCGATCGCGATCGGGATTGGCGTCGTCCTGGGGGGGATTACCGCCGCCGTCACGATGCGGATGAAGTAACGCCGGTCGGGGAATCGGTTAGCACCTGCGCCAGCCGCTCGTGCGTTTCGCGGCTGGCCAGTTCGCGTTTGCCAAAGCCGTAGATCGCTCCCTCAGCAATTGCCGCGGCCTGATGCTCAGGATAGTTCGTGATGAGCATCACGGGAATCGCCGCGTGGCGCGGATCGGCCTTGATCTGGCGGATGATCTCCATCCCGTCGCTGTAATCGATGTCGAGCTTGCGATTGACGAGGACGAGATCGAATTTTTGCG
>JALORD010000584.1 GCA_025459145.1 Pirellulaceae bacterium
GAAGTCCTCGTTCGGCTCGGCAATTCCGCCCTGGCTCCAGCCCAGTTGGCCCACCACCATGGCGCGCTCGTCGGTGACCGCTCCAGCGGAATTGGGGCGACGCTGTCATCGTCCGGCCCCTTATTCGCCCGAATCGATCCGTCGAGTTTCATCGCTGTTCCCTACTTCCGCTGTAATCGCCACACAGAAAGGCTGTGCCGCTCCTTCCGCGGTTCGCACGTAGTCGATGGACCGAATCGACTTGTCCGGATGAGGATTATCCCAAGTCGAGAGGAACAGCCGCACACCGAGCCCGGGCTGCTCGGCGGCAATTGCCGGATTCGAGCCCGGGAATGGGTTCCTGCGACCCGTCGTCATAGGTCACGAAGTACCGAGCCAGCTCGACGCCGTCGCGGATACGAATTTCGTCGACCGGCACATCATCCGCGATCGCGATGGTCCGCTCCGTACTGTGCAAAAAGTGCAGCCTGTGGACGCGTGTGCCGATGGCAATTCCCTCGATCCGTTGGGGCAGACTCTCTTCCCCGTAGCCGAGATGGAGGTAGCTGTCGCCGATCTGAAAGGGGACACCGCCGAGCACCTTTCGCCCTGTGCCCAAGTCCGCCAGGTGATTCCCGGCGCGGGTGCCCGTGGCGATCGCGACATTGGCTCGCGGCTGAAGATCGATAAAGTGAAATTGCCCGGTAGAGATTTCCGCTTCCTGAAGCGCCGGGCGAGTAACGTGCTCGTCCGCGTTACCATTCGTCCACTGGACGCCGCTCGAACCGTAAGAGGCACTCGGGGCGGGCATTCGCGCGGGCGGTCGCCCCAGCGGCACGAAGAAATAGATGCCCACCACGATCACGGCGAGGATGATAGGGAGCATCACGATCGCGATTAGAATCGAGATCAAGACCACCCAGACTCCTTGGCTGGACGCGTGATGGTTCGGCTTGGCCGGTGGAATGCTCGCGCGTTCCCGATCCGGCACATATTCAACCGTGGCCGGCCGCGGCACGACCCCCGGGCTTTGTTCGTGCGCCAAATGCTGCTCGAGTAGTTTGGCCACCTCCGCCGCCGACTGGAACCGATAGGCCGGGTTCTTCGCGAGCAGCTTATCGATGATTGCTGCCAGCCAGAGGGGAATTTCCGCGTTGATCTCCTGAATGGGGCGGGGTTGATCGTCGCAGACGCGGCGCAGCACTCCCAAAGCCGATTCAGCACGAAAGGCCGCGCGGCCGGTACACATCGCGTACAGCACGCTCCCCAGGCTGAACAGATCGGATCGACAGTCGATCGGCGCCCCTTGGGCCTGCTCCGGCGACATGTATTGCGGGGTCCCGGCGATCAGGCCGGCTTGGGTCATTTCCAGATCGTCGGCGGCGCGGGCCAGGCCGAAGTCGGTAATCTTGACCCGCTCTACCCCGT
Source organism: Pirellulaceae bacterium (assembly GCA_025459145.1). Classification (GTDB taxonomy): domain Bacteria; phylum Planctomycetota; class Planctomycetia; order Pirellulales; family Pirellulaceae; genus CAYLLN01. Next base: position 1,408 of record JALORD010000584.1, read on the forward strand.
TCTCGAGCAGGATATTGGCGGGCTTCACATCGCGGTGAATCAATCCCAGCTTGTGGGCAGCCGCCAGACCGTGCGCCACCTGGCTGCCGATCCGCAGAATCTGTTTGAGCGGCAGGGCCCCCTCGCGGTCGATCTTCTGCTGCAGGGTCTGCCCCTCGACATATTGCATCACGAGATAGGGCGGTCGGTGCGATTCTTCGACGCTGTGAATCGTCACCACATGCTCGTGATGGACCGCGGCGGCCGTGCGGGCCTCGCGCAAAAACCGCTGCACGGCCGCCGGATTGGCAGCCAACTCGGGGGCCATGACTTTGACCGCCACCACCCGGTTGAGCTTCACGTCGAGAGCCCGGAGCACGGCTCCCATTCCCCCCTGGCCGACCACCTCGAAGATTTCATAGGGGCCGAGCTTGCCGATCCGGTCAGGCTTGTCGCATGGCGCGAGGAGTGTCAGGACGCTCGACCCCGGGGGCGATTTTTCGGTATCGCCGGCCCGGGCAACATCGATCGTCTTGCCTTCGAGCGCCGCCGCGGGCGAGTGGTCCAGGAATGATCCGGCATCGTTGCTGGCCCGCAGAAGCTCCTCCACCGATGCCCGCAACTGGGGATTGCCGGCGCAGGCCTCGTCCAGGTAGGCGCGGCGCTCGTCCGGCGATGATTTTTCCAGAGCTACGGCAAAGATTGATTCGTCTTCCATCGCCATTCTCGTGGTGCGCTGCGGCTGCAGAAAGTTTGCGGGCTATAGACTCATGCGCCGTCGGGACGCGATTCACCCCACCGAAAAATCAAGAATTCGTCAAAATGCGCCCCGCGGGCTTTCACTTCGCTCGCTCTGCGGCCATTTCGCGAAACAGCCAGGCTCGAGCGTAACTCCAGTCGCGGTCGGCGGTGGAAACGCCGATCCCGAGAGCGGCAGCGGCCTCTTCCTGCGTGAGGCCGGCAAAGTAACGAAACTTGACCAGTTCTGCTTTCCGCGGATGCTGGTCCGCCAGCTTCTCCAGCGCCGCGTCGAGCAATTCCAGATCCTCGGACACTTCCGGAAGGGCAATTTCGATCGCATCGAGCGGTACGCGATCCATGTCCCCACCCCGTTTGAGCCGATTCTTCCGCCGGGCCGCCTCGACCAGAATTCGCCGCATCGCCTCGGCCGCGGCGGCGAAGAAATGCCCGCGGGAATCGAATCGCCCTGCCGATTCGCTCTGCTCAGCGTCTGGCTGCTCGCGACGGTCCCCGGGGATCAGCCGCAGGTACGCCTCGTGGACGAGGGCGGTGGCCTGCAATGTCTGTCCCGGACGCTCCTGAGCCAGCTTGGCCGCCGCCAAGCGGCGCAGCTCGTCGTACACGCGCGAGAGCAACTCCCCCGCGGCAACTTGGTCCCCCTCTTGGGCGCGCGACAATAGACGGGTGACTTCCGGCATGTCGGTGAAGAACGGCCCGGTGGTGAAATCTGCCAGTTCGAGATCTGCCTCAAGCGTATTGTGGCCATCGATGAGCCTGGCGCTCAAGGCAATACTCGAACGATTGGCCACCGCTCGGGACGCTAGGGCACGCGATGGCAGTGAGTCGCCTGCAATTCTCCAGCCTGTAGCGATGACCGCCAGCGCTAGAGATTCTCCTGCCCGCCGCCTAAGATGGGCATCCTTGCTCCTGGTCGGACTGAGCTGCTCGTAGGTGCTTGTGGCAGCCGCGGGCCGGCCAGTGGCAAGTCTGGGTGGGGGCGATTTATTGGCAACGGTTTAACTGGCGGAGGGAATCCCGCGATGCAACGGGCGCAGGTGGTTGGCAAAGTTCTGGTAGCGCTGTGTCTCACGGCGATCGGGATCATCGGCGGCGGAGCGGCTTGCGCCCAGCAGCCGGGGAGTTCGCCTTCGCCGGTCACTCCCAGCGATCCGGCTGACG
>JALORD010000585.1 GCA_025459145.1 Pirellulaceae bacterium
GACCACCACCCGGGCCGTCATCGCGGGGGGCAGCACACTGTCCCGATAAGCCTGGTCCTGGGCATCGAACCACTCCTGGCAGGGCATCGAAACAAGGCGAACCTCCACCCCTTCGCTCGTCAACTTCTGCCAGGCCTGTACGGCAATGTCGACTTCGCTCCCGGTCGCAATCAGAACGACCTTGGGCTTGCCGCTCGGTGCCTCCGCCAGGATATAACCTCCCCGGGCACAACCCGACGCCGCGGCAAATCTCGTCCGATCGAGCGTCGGCAGATTCTGCCGCGAAAGGACCATGGCAGTCGGACGATCCGCGTGCTCAAGCGCTGCTCGATAGCACTCGGCCACTTCGTTGGCGTCTCCGGGGCGAACCACATCGAGCCCCGGAATCGCCCGGCACGCCGACAGATGCTCCACCGGCTGATGCGTCGGGCCATCTTCGCCGAGGCCAATCGAGTCGTGCGTGAGCACGTAAATCACCGGCCGCTTCATGATCGCCGCCAGTCGCATCGCCGGGCGCATGTAGTCGGTGAACACAAAGAACGTCGCCCCATAGGGACGCAAACCGGCCAGCGACATCCCGTTGAGCACCGCTCCCATGCCGTGTTCGCGAATGCCGAAATGCAGGTTCCGCCCCCCCAGGCTGCCAGCTTCCAGTCCCTTCTCACCGTCGAGCAGCGTCATCGTCGACGGAGCCAGATCGGCCGATCCACCCAGGAACCACGGCAAGTGCTTGGCGATGCCGTTGAGCACTTTGCCCGAAGAAACCCGGCTGGCCAGTCCTTTCGCATCGGCTGGAAAGGTCGGGATTCCCGCATCCCAGCCCTCGGGAAGCTTGCCTGCCCAAAGCGTCCGCAACTCCGCGGCTTCCTGCGGATACTTTTTGGCGTAGTCCGCGAACTGGCTCTCCCAGGCGTCATGAGCTTCCTTACCGCGAGCGCCAATGCCGCTGGCGAAGTGCTCGGTCACTTCCGGCGGCACCAGGAACTGGGCATCCGCCGGCCAGCCGTAGAACTCCTTCGTCAGTTTGACTTCCTCGGGGCCGAGCGGGGCACCATGGGCGCCATGCGTATTGGCTTTGTTCGGCGAGCCCCAGCCGATAATGCTCCGCAGCACGACGATCGTCGGCCGGTCGGTCGACTTGCGGGCCGAGTCAATTGCCCGCTGGATGGCGGCCAGGTCGTTCGCATCGTCGACCCGCACGGCATTCCATCCCATCCCTTCGAAACGCGTGGCGACATCTTCGCTGAAGGCGAGCTCGGTTTCTCCCTCGATCGTGATCTTGTTGTCGTCGTAAATCCACAGCAGGTTGTTCAGCTTGAGATGCCCGGCGATCGACGCCGCCTCGCTCGAAATTCCTTCCATCAAATCGCCGTCGCTGCACAGCACGTCGACGTTGTATTCGAACAGTTCGAATCCGGGCCGGTTGTAACGGGCCGCCAGCCATTTCGCGGCCAGCGCCATCCCCACGCTCGTACCCACTCCCTGCCCCAGCGGGCCGGTCGTCGTTTCAATCCCTGCCGCTTCGCCAAACTCCGGATGTCCCGCGCAGGGGCTATGCAATTGGCGGAAGTTTTCAATATCGGCGAGCGAAATTGCCGGTCCCTCGGCCAGATTCCCGTCGTGATCGACTTTGCGCACTCCGGCCAGATGCAGGATCGAGTACAAGAGCATCGAGGCATGGCCGCAGGAGAGCACAAAGCGATCGCGCGCTGGCCATTGCGGATCGGCCGGATCGTACTTCAGGTTGTGCTGCCACAGCTGATACGTGACAGGAGCCAGGGCCATCGGCGTTCCTGGATGGCCGCTGTTGGCCTTCTGCACGCCGTCCATGCTGAGCGTGCGAATCGTATTGATGGCCAGTTGGTCGAGGCTGGTGTTCGTAGTGGCAGCAGGCATGGTCGTTGCGATGGGTGTTTCAAGGGGCTGGCGTGAGGCAATGAAACCCTGCGCGGCCCAGGTAGATAAGGTGCGGACCTAGTCTAACGGTGCTCCGAAAGAGGCGTCAACGACGGCCCTATGCGTCGCCGTACGCTGCCAGGCATGCGAATTCGGCATCTTCAAAGTGCATCCACCCCTGGCGAGCAACTAGGGGCCATCAGGTGAACACTCCCCGACCAACGCTTCTCGGCATCACTGCCCCTTAACTCTCGCAAGTCGTTATGCCCCAATCGTTTGCGAGCTTCACCTGCGTTCAGCCAAGTTAAGCCATTTAACAGAAAGTTCAGTTCAACGGTCAGATCACCAGCACGGAGCAACCGGCGTCGCCCCCGTCGTAAAGCGGTTCTCCCGACCTCGTTCAACGAACCGCGTTCACCAGCCAAACTTAGAAGCCCTAACACAACTCTTTGCCAGCGGCCATTTCTCCGGGGAAATCGCCGTCCGGTTTTTGTCTCTTAATCAACTGAGCGCTCAGCTTCGCATCACCCAACTCACTTAGCGCCCGCAAGTCCTTGCCTCGCAACCATTTGTGAGCTTAACGCGCGTCCCGCGAAGTTAAGCCGCTAAACGAAACGTTCAATCAAATGCCTCCGAGCAGCTGACGACAAGTGGTTCATACAGGCCCCGCGCGACCAGTCCCGCGCGAGGACGCAGCCTCGTCAAGCCGCAGCCGACACCTGAGGCGCGACCCGCGACGCCCGCGTGATCGCACGATCGCCGCCTCAGCGTCCAGCGGCGTCCGAAAGTCCCCGCATGGCCCCGGCAGTTGACAGGCATCAGCACCACCCTGTCCCGCTCGCTCGAGCCCTCTTCCCTAATCCCTATCCAATAAACGCCTAATACCCACACTTCCGATAATCGCCACTATTAGGCCCAAACAGACCCTGCTTGTCAACGTTTTGCGAGCCGGATTTCTGCCTCACGCCGACTTACGTCGCTCTCTCATCGCGCAAGTCATTATTCCGCCCTCGTTTGCGGCAAACGCCAACGCCGCAAGTCGCGCGAGATTTCTTCGCCGCCGTGACTAGTCTGGTCACGGTTCGTAAGACCTGTTCACTAGTGAACAAACCGAATTTGCCGGTGCGGCGCCAGATTCGGGGTGCGGCCCGGTCAGGGTTCGTCGAAATGAGGCAGCCCCAACAACAGGGGGCCTTCTCGATCCTTGGCCAAATCCCGCGGCGAGTACGGAACTTGCGGATCGATCGCCACACAGTGCCCAGCACGCCCAGCAGTGCCGGACTCCCGCGGCGGGCGTCGCATCGAGGCTGTTCCACCTTTGCGGGCAGGGGTGCAAACTAAGCCCGCAGTTCTCCACCACCGACCGGCTGAGCAGCCGTTGCCATTCGGGCGGCAACGTGTCGCGCAGCTCGCGCCACCGTCGCAGGAGGCCGCGCCGATCCGGGGTCCCCGGTTCCATCTGCTCGAGCTGGGCATCAATACGAAAAAACTCCGCCCGCTCGTCCCCGGCTTCCTCCAGCCAGTCGGCAAACACCTGCCGCAGCGCCTCATCGTGCGGCCGCTCGTGTATCAGCGCGAGGAATTCTTGTTCGTCGTGCATGGATCTCCTCCGCTGCCCCAACGGAGGTCATTCTAAGCGAGCCGCGGTCGCAAGGCCAAAACTTCCTCCCGCCGCGGCAGCGCCGGCTGAGCCCCGGGCCGCGTCGCGGCCAGCGCCCCCGCGGCGCAGGCGAACTCGACCGCCTC
>JALORD010000586.1 GCA_025459145.1 Pirellulaceae bacterium
TGCCGGAACCGCCGCCGGCTTTCGGTGGCCAGGAGGCGGGCCAGCGTCGTCTTGCCGGTCCCCGGCGGACCGTAGAACAGAACGCTCGTCAGCCGATCGGCCGCGAGCAGCCGGCGGAGAAGCTTCCCCTCGCCGAGAAAGTGCTGCTGCCCGGTGAATTCGGCGAGCGTGGCCGGGCGCATCCGGGCGGCCAGCGGCTGCACGCGGCGAAAATTCTCGGCTTCGGATTGGGCAAACAGACTGGGCATCGGTCGAACCTGGTTCGGGAATGCGGACGCGAGGCAATTCCTGCTGGAGGACCCACACGTGCGGCCCTCTCCCAGGGGGAGAGGGAGAGGATGCGCGCGGCGGGCTGCGCCGGACCGCCAATTCAGCAGCAGGAGCAGCCAAATGGGTCTGCCGCCAATTGCGGAGGGGCTTGCTCGCGCTCTTTAATGATAGTGCAGGGCGGCCGCGGTGGGCGGCTGTGGCGAACGTTGCGAGAGGCGGCAGGGGAACCGAATGCAGATCTTGGCACTGATTGCGCTGCTCGCGTTCGCGGTGACGGCTGTCATCCTCGGGCACTGGCTGCTCGGGCCGGTGAACCGGGCGGCGGGCCGCCTCAACGCGCCGACCCGCTTTCAGATGACCGATTGCTTCTGGCTGATGATTCACCTGCAAGTGATGCTGGCCGTGGCGATGCCCTGGCTGCGGGAGACGGTCCGCGGGCCGGCGATCTTCCTTATCGTGGGGATTTTGGGTCTGCCAATTGTCATTCTCTGGGCGGCGAGTGTGAGCGTCGTGGCCCGCGCGGGGATTACGCAGCCGTTAAGACGGGCGGCGGTCGTGCTGATCCTCGTTCCAGGCGCTCTCGCGGTAATCGTGGCGGTGCCGTTCTTTTTTGTGGGATTGGTCGAGGCGGTTCGGCCGGGTCCCGTGCCATTTCTGCTGCCGCTGCGGTACGACGCCAGTCAGACAGCCTCCCGGGTGGGGCAGGTTTTGCTCGCCGGGTTCGGAGTCGTGCTTGCGGCAATCTTCATGCGCTGGCTCTCGCACTGGGTGCTGGCGATTTCCGCGGAATCGCCGGTGACGCGGGCGCAGGTGAAATGGTGAAACGTGCCACCGATGCGGCGTAAACGCAGACCCTCACCCCGGCCCTCTCCCCAGGGGAGAGGGAGAAACTACGTCTCGCGGCGCTGGCGCAAGGCCTCGTAGAACAGCACGGCCGCGGCCGCGGTGGCTGAGAGGTTGAGGCTGTCGACCTGGCCGAGAAGGGGTAGCTTTACGGAGGCGATGTCTTCGCCGCGCCACAGGTCGGAGAGGCCGTGGGCCTCGCTCCCCAGGATGAGCGCCAGCGGCCCGCGATAGTCGGCCGCGGCATAGTCGCTCGCCCCGTCGACGCGGGCCGCGAGCATGCGGTATTGCCGAGCCCGCAGCCAGTCGAGCACCGCGGGACTCGGCGCGGCGCAGACCGGCACCGTAAAGATCGCCCCCAGGCTGGCCCGGATCGCGTTCGGATTGTAAAGGTCGGTTCCGCCGCCGGCGACGATCACCGCCGCCACGCCCGCGGCATCGGCCGTGCGTAAGATCGCGCCGAGATTCCCCGGCTTTTCGACCCCTTCGATCACCGCGATGAGACTGCCCGGCGGTGGGGCGAGGTCGGCCAGCGACTGCTGCGGCTGCTTGGCGACGGCCACGACCCCCTCGACCCGCTGGCCGAAGGCGAGCTTTTCGATCACATGCGGCGGGACCTCGATCAGCATCCCCCGCCCCTCCCCTGCCCTCTTCAGTAAATGCTGATGCTCGTGATCGGTCGCCAGGCCGGGAAAGTAATACAGTTCGACGAGTTCCACGCCGGCCGCCAGCGCCCGGGCAATCTCGCGTACGCCATCAATGATGATCCGCCGCTGCTCATCCCGCCCGCGCCGCTCCCGCAGCTTCGCGGCAGCCTTCACTCGTGGGTTGGCGGCGCTGGTGATCTTCATCGGATGGTCAGTGGGCACTAGTCAGTAGTCAGCTGGGAGAAAGTCACTTGTCACTTGTCTTGGTGTTTTCGGGCTTCTTTCGACCTTCGACCTTCGACGTTGAACTTTGAACTCACCCCGGCCCGACCAGCCCCAGAATCCAGCAAAGATAAGCACACGGCGCGGCAACCAGCACCGAGTCGACAATGTCGAGCACTCCGCCGAGACCCGGGAGCCAACTGCTGCTATCCTTCCGCTGCATGTCGCGCTTAAGGAGTGATTCGGCCAGATCGCCGTGCATTCCTGCGGCGGCGAGGATCAGGCCGTAGAGGAGCGACGCGAGAATCGACGGCTCGACGTACGCACTTCCCACGAGCCACGGCCCGAGCCAGTGAAACACGGCCCACGACGCGAGGCACGCCGAGGCAACGCCCCCCGCCGCCCCTTCCCACGTTTTGCCGGGACTCAGGATCGGCGTCATCTTGTGCCGCCCCAGTGAGCGGCCAAAAAAGTACGCCCCCGTATCGGCCATCTTCGTAATGACCAACACCGACAGCAGAGCCAAGAGTCCCCAGGCGTTGCTCTCGAAGAGTCGCAAGAGCGCCAGAAAGCTGACCAAGAGGCCGATGTAGACAAGCGTGAAAATGCCGAGCGCGGAATTCACGATCGCGCTGCCCGGCTGTCGAAAGCGGCCCATTTCCCCGCCGATCACTGCGATGGCCGCGAGCGCCAAAGCGATCATCGGCCAGCCGCCGCGGCCGAGCGGGTTGCCCTCGGGAAACGACCAGCCGGCGAGTGCAAAGAGGAGCGGTGCCGCCGCGGCCAGCGGAATCAGCAGATTGCCGGCATAGATCGGCCACGCGACCGGCGCGTAATGCTTGGCCCGCAGGAGACTCAGCACTTCCTCGGTCGCCAAAACGCTCACCACCAGCAGCACGGGCAAGAGCCACACGCCAAACAGCGGCCCCTGCCGAGCATCCAGCCACAACAATGTGACCAGCACCGTCAGAATGACTGCCGCCGAGATAAGCCGCCAACGAAGCAAGGGAGTAGATCGGGGTTGTAAGGAAGTGGCTAGTGGCTAGTGCTAGTGACCAATGACAAGTGACAAGTGACTACCCACCCGTATTAATTCCCCCAAACTTCCGATCCCGGCTCGCAAAGTCGCGGATCGCCTGGTGGAAATCGGCGATTTCGAACTCCGGCCAGCACTTCTCGGTGACCCACAGTTCGGCGTAGCTGATCTGCCACAGGAGAAAATTGCTGATTCGCATTTCGCCGGCTGTCCGGACCAGCAGGTCGGGGTCGGGCATGCCGGCGGTGTACAGCCGGTCGCTGATCGTTTGTTCGTCGATCGCGGCCGGGTCGAGCGTGCCGCGGCGGGCCTCTTCGGCGATCCGCCGGACACCGTCGACCAGTTCGCCGCGTCCGCCGTAGTTGATCGCCAGGCACAGCCGGGTGCCCGTGTTCGCGGCGCTTAATTCCACCGTTTTGTCCATTTCGGCCAGCGTCGCCGTGGGAATTCCCTCGCGGCGGCCGATCACCCGCACCGTGACATTCTGCCGCATGATCGTCGACCGCTCTTCGATCATGTACTGCTCGAGCAGGTGCATCAAAAAGTCGAGTTCCCGCTGCGGCCGCTTCCAGTTTTCGCTCGACAGGCAGTACAGCGTGAGCTGATCGAGGTGCAGCCGGGCCGCTTCTTCGACGGTCCTGCGGACGCTCGCCACGCCGCGGCGATGCCCCTCGATGCGGGGGAGATGCCGCCGCTGAGCCCACCGCCCGTTGCCATCCATAATGATCGCCACATGTCGCGGCCGCCGCTGGGCGGGCACATCGGCCAAAGGTTCAGCGGCTGTGGCGGAGGCAGTGGGCACGGGAGGGTTCGCTGGATGCTGCAAACGCGAGCAAGTCGAGAAAGTACGGCAACATAGCTCGCGAAAACGAGCTGGGCCGCACCAGCCTCTTTTGTAACTTGCCGCTGGCGCGTGAGATAGAGCGGTCCGCTATGGCTTGGCGTCCGATGGCCGCGTATCGGCGGGCTCCGCCGTTACCGGAATCAGCCGGATCTGCCGGATGTCGCAGGCGGCGGCTTTGGCGATTTTCTTCGGGTGGATCGAGAGCGTCGCCGGTCCCGCGCGGTCGAGCTTCACTCGGCCGACAATGCGCGGGACGAAGTTCTGGAAGTGGCCGGTCTCTTCGACCTCGATCTCGACCGGCTCATTCCCGAGACACTGGATCTGCATCGTCGAGCCCCCCTGCCCTGCCCCGCAGCCTTGCAGGACTTCGATGTCGAACGTGCCGGGCTCGCGAACTTCAAACTGCCACTG
>JALORD010000587.1 GCA_025459145.1 Pirellulaceae bacterium
CTTGCTCAAGATCGCGCGCGACGTGGCGGCCGGGACCGGCGACGCGGTAACGGCGCTGCAAGCGGTCGAACGACTGCTCGAACAGTTCGACGAACCGGCTGCCGAATTGATTGGCGATACGCTGCTGACGGCGGCCCGGCAAGCCACCACCTCAGCGCAACACAAGGCGGTTGCCGAAGCGGCCCTGAGCATCGCAGCGAAGCTGTCGGACGCCGACCAATACGAGACGGCGCTCCGTCTGTGCGAAGCCGCAAGATCATCTGCTCAGCGGGCCAAGTTGTTTCCGCTGGCCAAGGAGTTGACCGCCCGGATCGAGGAAACCAAACGCCAACAACTCCTGTCGGAGGATTACCGCAAGGCGTTGAACGTGCTGGAAAACAAGCCCACGGATCCGGCGGCGAACCTGGCCGCGGGCCGGCATCTCTGCTTTGTCAAGGGGAATTGGGAGCGGGGTGTCCCGATGCTGGCTCTGGGGAGCGACACGGCATTGAAGGCGGCAGCGATCAAGGACCTGCGTGGTGCCGACTCGGCCGACGAGCAGGCCGCGACCGGCGACGCTTGGTGGGACTTGGCGGAAGCCAAGCAGGGCGAGGAGCGGGACGTGGTGCGGCTGCGAGCCGGATTCTGGTATCGGCAGGCCGAGCCGAAGCTGGCCGGAGGCCTGGCTGGGCTGAAGATCAAGCAGCGATTGGAGGTAATCGCCAAGCTGGGCCGGGAGATCCCGACGGCGCCGAGCCTGCCCGCAAATTCGCAGACCCCGCCGCTGGCGATCACCCCGTTTGACGAAAAGACCGCCAGGCAACATCAGGCCGCGTGGGCCAAGCACTTGAAGGTTCCCGTGCTGTGGACCAATTCGATCGGGATGCGTTTCGCGCTAATCCCGCCGGGCGAATTCGACATGGGGGCGACGGAGGAGGAGGTTGCTCGACTGTTACAAGAGGCCAAGGCACGGAAGGAACCGGCATGGTACATCGCGAGATTGCCTTCCGAAGCCCCCAAGCACCGCGTCAGAATCACCCGGCCGTACTATGCGGGCATCTATGAGGTGACCCAGGCGGAGTACGAGCGGGTGCTGGGAACCAACCCCAGCCAATTCAAGGCCAATCCCATCCGACCGGTCGAAGAAGTGACTTGGCACGATGCGGTCGAGTTCTGTCGTCGGCTGAGCGAAGCTCCGCAAGAGAAGACGACCGGGGCGACGTATCGCTTGCTCACCGAGGCCGAGTGGGAGTATGCATGCCGCGCGGGCACGACGACGCGTTTCAGCTTCGGCGACGACGCAGGCGTTCTTGGGCAGTACGCTTGGTGGAAGAATAACTCACGAGACAGCACGCAACCTATAGGTCAGTTGCGGCCGAATGCGTTCGGATTATTCGACATGCACGGGAACGTTTGGGAATGGTGTGCCGACTGGCACGCCGTCGACTACTACACGAAGGCCTCCGCGGAAGATCCCGTCGGTCCCGAGTCAGGGTCGGCGCGTGTGTTGCGTGGGGGTTCGTGGAACGACGACTTTCCGGGCCCCTACCGGGGCGTGTGCCGCAACTACAACGGCCCCGACCGCACGTACCGAGGCTGGGGTTTCCGTGTTTCCAGGACCATAACACCTTGAATCATTGCCCCGCAACTCGGCGCCGCCGTACCCTGCACTCACGATCTGGCTGACCTGCTCGATCTGCTCCTGCGCCAGGACCCTGCGCTCCGGCTTTCGGGATGACCTACTCCTGAAAACAATGCTCCGCCGGCTATTTCCCTTCGGCCGTGTCGGTGGTAAACTTGTTTAGTTCACCTGCGTAACGATTCGCCCAGCGAGACGGATCATGACCATCACGATTGAGTTCTCTTCAGAAACGGAAGATAAGCTCAGGGCCTGGGCTGCTGCTTCCAGCAAAGACGTGAGCACGTTCGTGCGCGAGGCCGTCGAGGAAAAACTGCAGGCCGGTCTGCCTACTTTCCAAAAAACGCTCGCACCCGTCCACGAGGAGTTTCGCCGCAGCGGCATGCGAGAGCAAGAATTGGACGATCTTCTGGAAGCCACGCTCGCCGGTGTTCGCAAGGAACGGTGAGGCAGGCGGGATTAGTCCCCGTGAGCGACCGCGCCGTCTTCGACTGCATGATCTACTTGCAGGCGGCGGTCAACGAAGGCGGGCCGGCTTTCGCGTGTTTTCGTTTGGTCGAAGCCGGCGAAGTGACCCTCTGTGTAAGCGACGAAGTCCTTGCCGAAGCCCGCGATGTGCTTACCAGGCCTGCCCTGCGAGCCAAGTTTCGTCAGTTGACTTCCGAGCGTGTCGACGCCTTCCTTCAGAACGTCCGGGCCAAGGCGGTTACGATCGCCGAGGTTCCCAACGTGTTTTCCTGTCCTCGCGATCCGGACGATGCCCCCTATGTCAACCTCGCAATCGCGGCGGGCGCAAGATACCTCGTGAGCCGCGACAAGGACCTTCTGGATTTGATGAAGGACGCCGACTTCCGCCGCCGTTTTGCCACCTTGGCTATCCTCGATCCGGCGGCGTTTCTCCTCGAACGAAGCGGAAGGCATCAACTCCAGCACGGTCGCGAAAAAGACCCAGCGGACCCGCCGGAGTGACCATCTGCAAGACGGACAGTGGGCTCTCAGCGGCGGCTTCGAGTCCACGGCCCGCTTCTGGAACGTGGCGACCGGAAAAGCCGTCGACTTCGCCCCCCATACTCACATGTACGGCGGAGGTCTCCTTTCCGTGACTTGTCCGTCGCCGCTGGTCGGGGTATGTTGGCCGGTTGAAGGCAACTCGCTCCGCGACGCTTACGAACCACAAAAATAAAATGTCGAGTCATGGCCAAGAGAAAGAAACGCGAGCAGGACAGCGATTACGACGGGGCTTGGAAAGAGGCTTTGCGGACGCACCTGCGAGAACTGCTAACGAAGTACTTTCCGGCCGTGTACGCCGCCATCGATTGGAGTGTCGAGCCGAAGTTGTGCGACAAGGAACTGAGCCAAGTGATGGGAAGAGCCAGACGGCGCAACCGGCCGGTGGACGTGTTGGTCCAGGTGCGGCTGCTGTCGGGTGCGGAGCAGTGGATCTTGCTGCACGCGGAAGTCCAGAGTTCGCCGGAAGCCGGCTTCGAGCGCCGTGTGGCGCGATACCACAGCGGCCTGTTTTGGGTTCACGACCAGCG
>JALORD010000145.1 GCA_025459145.1 Pirellulaceae bacterium
CTGGATTCATGTCTACAGTAGCGTGGCACGCGACGTTCACTCCCGAGGGAGACGTCATCGATTCCGACGAGTAGCGATCTGTCGTGAGTAACGTCTCGGTAGGTACAGGAACCGTCCGCAAAATTGACGACAGCGGGTTGGTCGTTCATACCGATGTCCGTTGGATAGCATGCGACCGGCTTACCGAGCCGATTCACCGCGTTCATCCGCTGTACTCCAATCGTCGATCGACCCGCGATCCTTGGGGAGCTTGGTCAGGGTTTCGAGGCACTCCAGAATGGTTCAGCGATCGTCGGTGATCCAGGACTGACGGCAAGTTTCGATGCAGAGCGATGACCCAAGTGCGCCAAATCGCAACTTGCGGCTTTCGCCGGGGTTGGTATAGAACTCTTCGTACCACCACTCTTGGAGAATTCGTATGCGCCGCCGCTTGCTAGCACTTTGTCTTGTGGGCTCGTCGATTCCATTCACGATCGCGTCCACAACAGCCGCGGCTGATTGGACGCAGTTTCGCGGGCCGGCACAGGCGGGGGTCGCCGCTGGGTCGGCGGCACCGAGCGAGTGGTCGGCCGAGAAGAACATCGCCTGGCAGGTCGAAGTACCTGGGGCGGCCTGGTCGCAGCCGATCGTTCTGGGAGACAAGGTCTTTTTGACGACGGCCATTACCGAGAATCAGCAAAAGCCGCGGGTGGGCGGACGAGGTGGTGGCGGCTTCGGCGGCGGTCCAGGTCGCGGCGGTCCGGGCCAGCCGGGTGGTGGACCTCCGGGAGGTGGCCCTGGCGGCGGACGTCCTGGCGGCTTCGGTGGTGGTGGGCGACCCGGTGGACCGGGCGGATTCGGGGGCGGCGGCTTTGGCGGACGCGGCGCTGCCCCGCCCGATGCCACCTACACCTGGAAGGTTCTCTGCCTCGATCGCAAAACCGGGGAAACCCTCTGGGAACAAGTCGCGAAAGAAGCCAAGCCAACCATTGCGACGCACTCGACGAACACGTTTGCCTCGGAGACGCCCGTCACCGACGGCGAGCGGGTCTATGCCTACTTCGGGATGACGGGGCTCTTCTGTTACGACACGGATGGCAAGCTCATCTGGAAAAAAGACCTCGGCACCTACCCGATGATGATGGGCTGGGGCACCGGCAGCTCGCCCGTGCTCGAAGGGGACCGGCTGTTTATCTTGTGCGACAACGAGGAAAAGTCGTTCCTCGTCGCGCTCGACAAGAAGACCGGCGACGAACTGTGGCGAGTCGCCCGCGACGCCAAGTCGAACTGGTGCACGCCTCTCGTCTGGAAGAACAAGCTCCGGACGGAACTGGTCGTCTCGGGCAATACGACCCGCTCCTACGACCCGGCCACCGGCAAGGTGCTGTGGGAAATGGCCGGCCAACGCGACGGAGCACGCTCGTCCCCCACGGCTGACGAGAACCTGCTCTTCGTCGGCTCGGGCGGCGGTATGGGCGGGGCGGGGCCGCTCGTGGCGATTCGCGCGGGAGCCAGCGGCGACATCACGCTCGCAAGCGGCGAAACGTCGAGCGAACACGTGGCCTGGTCGATTGAGCGGTCGGGACCGACGATGGCCTCGCCGCTGCTTGTTGACAGCTGTTTGTACGTAGTTACCGATCGAGGCGGCATCTGCAAATGCTACGACGCCGCGACCGGCAAGCTGCACTACGAAGAGCGGGTGCCTGGGGCGACCGGCTTTACGTCGTCGCCGTGGACCGCCGGCGGCAAAGTGTTCTGCCTCGATCAATCGGGGACGACGTTCGTTCTCGCCACGGGCCCCGAATTCAAACTGCTCGGCCAGAACCGGCTCGACGATCAGTTCTGGTCGTCAGCCGCGGTGGCCGACAACTCGCTTCTCCTTCGCGGAGTGAATCGGCTGTATTGCATCGCGGTCGACTAGTCGGCATGCCAGGCGAAGCATGCAAATTCGCCGGAAGAGTGGCTGTCGATGGGCGCAGCACACGCTCCCTGCGATGGCGCGGGGCGCCGCGCAATTGCGGAAACAACCACGGGCACCATTTGTCTCCGCGTGCTGAAGCAGTTGCCGGCGCTCAATTCGGCGAATCGTCGTCGACTGCTGTTGCGTGAACGATCTCCTCGGCCGGCCCCTGCTCACGAGCCAGAAAGGAAAGGTCAGCGTCGAGCTTGCCCCCTGGGCGGATCGTACGAGCCGTCAGGTCCTCGAAGACATACCGCCCCAGCCAAACAAAGGCGAGCGACAGCGGCAGCACGAGGATCAGCGCGAACAGTGCCGAAATGGGATCGACGCCGCGTACAATGGCCAGCGCTACCCCGATGCCGGAGAGCATCAGAAAGATCGTAGCAAGGTCGAAGCGGATCAGTTTCCGCCAGTTGTTCGGCCCGCTCCCGAACAACATCTTCGTGAACGGTACGACAATCGCCAGGAGGAGGAAAGCCAGGATCGCAAGGCATTCCATGGCCAGTCTCGCGACATTTCGCTCGAGGTGATTCGCTCGCGTTGATTGTGGCCGAGCAAATCCGCCTCCCGGCACCAAGCCCGGTACCGGAAGGCGAATCGGTTTGACTTCGGGCGTCGCCTGCCCCACGATACTGCGGCCAATTAAACCTGTCCCGCCGCGGGAACCACGAACGGCTTGCGATACTCGCGCGTGAGCATCGCATTGGCCTGGTCATTGCCAGGGAACGTCTCGCTCTGCGGATCGAACGCCAGGACCGGGCCGACGCCGAGCTTCGTACCGGCCATGTCGATGCCGTTGTCCGACAGGTGGGCCAGCGTCCGGCTCAGCGTTTCCTTCGCATCGTCGGTCGTCTTGAACGTCGCCAATTGCTTGTCGAGTTCGTCGGCCGACATCTGCGAACCGAGCCGATAGGAAATGTTGCCCAGGTGGCACAGCGCGCTCGACAGGTGCCCCTCTTCGATATCGGCGCTCAGGTCGGCAATCGCCCGGCTGCGAACGGCCTTCAGGAAGTTCGCAAAGTGGTGCTTGTCGTCCCCTTCCTTGTATTCGGAGACCTTGTTGCCGTCCTTGTCGAAGATCACGCCGCCGTTGTAGCTCGGCGAGACGGCGTACCCCTCGGTCCCTTCGAAGATGACACCGACTTTGGCTCCGCGGTAATCGCTCGTCTTCAGGCCGCGGACCTCAAACACCAGCGTCTGCGGACCGTAGTCGTGGACGACGACTTGCGTATTGGCCGTTTCGCCAGCATCTTCGTAGCCCAGGCGGCCGCCGTAGCTCATCACGGCGTTGCACAGTGTCTTCACGCCCATGCCCCAGCGGGCGACATCCATCTGGTGAATGCCCTGATTTCCCAGGTCGCCGTTGCCGTACTCCCAGACCCAGTGCCAATCGTAATGCAGGCTCTTGCGGGTGAGCGGCAATTGCTGGGCTGGGCCGCACCAGAGATCGTAATTGACCGATTCGGGAACCTTGTAGTCTCCCTTCGGTCCGATCGAGCCGCGGGGCTTGTAGCACAGTCCCCGGCCGACTTTCACTTCGCCGATCTTGCCGTCATGAATCTGACGGATCAGTTCGATCATGCCGGGGTTGCTACGGCACTGCGTTCCCGTCTGGCAGATTCGCTTGTACTTGCGGGCCGCTTCGACCGCCCGGCGCCCTTCGCTCACATTGTGGCTCACCGGCTTTTCGACATACACGTCCTTGCCAGCCTGCATCGCCCAGATCGCTTGCAGCGAATGCTGATGGTTGGGCGTGGCGATCGACACGAAGTCGACCGACTTGTCGTCCAGTGCGACGCGCAGGTCTTCGACGAAGACCGGACGCACACCCTGCCGCTTCTCGATCTCGCCCACACGCTGTTCGCCGTACTGGCGATCGACGTCGACGACGTAGCGGATGACGGTGTCCTTCCGGCCGGCCCACGCGCCGATGTGGCTGCCGCCGCGTCCCTTCACGCCGACGACGGCCACGTTCAGCCGTTCGTTGGCGCTCTTGCTCTGCGGCTCCTCTTCCGCCAAAAGGCGGCCCGATCCCGTCGCCATCGCCGCGGCGGCTGCGGCAAACATCGAATCTTCCAGGAACTGACGACGATTCTTTCGAGCCATGAGGAACCCTCCACGAAGTACATACGGACCACCAGCCGGCAGGGCTGGGGCATGTCAGCGAAAACTGTTCTTATCGTACCAAAAAGCGGGCCTGCGGTGCCAGTCTGCGCTGAATTCGCGACCTTCGCAGGCGTTGGTCCTGGCTGTCTGGCGTCGTTCAGTTCGACGTCACTTCAAAATTGAATTCGTTCGGTCCCGCAGCGGTGACGTCTGCCTTAAGCGTGGATTGCAGGTTGTATTTGGCGGGGAGGTAGTTTTCCTTGTCGCCGCCAAACTGCTGGTCGCCCATCATCACGGGGGTCCCCTGTCGATAGGCACGAACTTCGACCCGATTGGCGCCCTGAACTGCTTCTCCCACATAAGCGCCATTGACGACCTGGATGATGATCGGAACCTCTCCGGCGATTCCAAAGGAAACCTCTCCTTCGGACATTGGCTTACCGTCAAGCTGCACGGTCCCTTTCACCGGCGCATTCTTGAGGGCAGGCATCGAGGAACCACACCCCACCGCGGCGAGCAAAAGTGTGACAAGGGCGAGACAGATTGACCCACGATAGTCGGACGGCACTTTCCAGGCTCCTGTTTGCATGCTGCCGAGACTCGCAGCGGCGCGAGGCTTAGAAGCCCTCGCGCAACTCGTTGCCAACGGCCATTTCTCCGGGGAAATCGCCGTTCTGTTTTTGTCTCTTATTGTGAGGTGAAACAAAACGGCCCCTTTGTCTGTTCGACAAGGGGCCGAAACATTGTTCATGCCGGGTGAAACCTAATCCACGGCTGAGAAGTCCGAATCAG
This sequence comes from Pirellulaceae bacterium, assembly GCA_025459145.1. GTDB lineage: Bacteria > Planctomycetota > Planctomycetia > Pirellulales > Pirellulaceae > CAYLLN01. The sequence goes on from JALORD010000145.1 coordinate 4,838, forward strand.
ACGCATTTAGGGCTGATCGGTGATGGCCAAGGCGTCATCGCGCGTCCCCATTGCCGCCAGCACATGGAGCGGGAGATTGTCCGGAAGGAAGCGGATCGAGCCGTCGGCAAACAGGCACATGACTCCGCCGGGATGCGTCGAATTGAGCGGAATATTCTGTCCCGTATTGTCGCAGATCCCTTGTGTTCCGCAGTTGCCGGGAGCGTCGGTCCAACCCTTCTTGCGGTTGATTCCATAGCGGATCGTCGTGGTGTTGAAAGCTCGCCGATCCCCGGCCCCGGCATTCACGAAATTGTTGCTCGAATTGCCCCACCCGATCGTCCAGCCGTGAGGCCCCGCAGCGGTCCAGGCCTGCTTCGACCCGTTCGCGGTCACGAGGAAGTCGGCGTGTTCGCTCACGAGCAGCGTGTGGCTGGTACCGTCGGTGATCGCTTCCATACCGAAAATGCCGTTCACCGCCATGCCGCCGCCCCGACTCAGAATTCCGCCCGAGCAACAACCTGCAGCACCGCTCGGCAAGGCCGTTCGATTCTCGTTGTAGAGCGGCACCGTGGCCGGTGGGACGAGAAACGCTTCGGGAGCAGCTCCACCCACGACGACATAGGTGGGCATCATCATTCGCCCTCCAGCGCCACCGGGGACGCTGGATGTCGTTACTTTAGGCAGCGGAGTCGAAGGACAACGATACACCTTGATCTGCACGTCGTTGTACCGCGGACCGTTGGCCGTATTGCCATAGCCCGTGCCACCACCGATCGTCAGCGATTGATAAAGGGGCTGCTGTTCGATAAACGGCAGAATGTAAATCATCCAGCTCGCGCCCCAATTGGACGCGGCTGGACCGAACGGCTGTTGATCCTGCGATGTGGCAGGTGGGAGTCGATTGAAAGTGTCGTGAAAATTGTGAATGCCGATGCCGAGCTGTTTCAGGTTGTTGCTGCACGACGATCGGCGAGCCGCCTCGCGTGCGGCCTGGACGGCTGGCAACAAGAGGGCCACGAGGACGCCAATAATGGCGATGACGACGAGCAGCTCAACAAGCGTAAAGCCTGCGCGTCTGCTCCTGGGGGAGTGGAACATGGGATTTCCGGCGGGAAGAAGAAACGGGGATTAGTACTTGCACTTGCAACGGCCGGCCCCAAGCTACCCCACCCCCGCGCCAAGTGCAACGACAAAACCACGGATAAAAAGTTTACGGCGTTGCATGTCGGTTCCGCCCAGTGAACGCGAACCAACTGCGATTGCTTCAACCGCACCGATCTATGGGGGGGATTTCCTGGGGCGCAGCGAGTGGGCAATGACGTTGGCAAGGAGATGCGCGCATTCGATGAAAGCGCGCTTGAACGTCCGCTAAGACCGCCCCGAAGAATGCGGTCCGAATGCGAATGCGGCAAACGATTGGACGGAGGGCCGACTACTTTGACGTCACTTCAAAATTGAACTCGTTCGGTCCCGCGGCGGAGACGTCTGCCTTGAGCGTGGTTTGCAGGTTGTACTGGGCGGGGAGGTAGTTTTCTTTGTCTCCGCCAAACTGCTGATCGCCCATCATCACCGGCGTGCCTTGCCGATAAGCCCGTACCTCCACCCGGGTTGGCCCCACGGGAGCCTCTCCGGTATACGCTCCGTTCACCACCGGAATGACGACAGGTGGCTCGCCGACGATGGCAAACGATATCTCTCCCTCGGTCATCGGCTTGCTATCGAGTTGCACGGTCCCTTTCACCGGCGCCTTCTTGAGTTCGGGGGGCGAAGAGCCGCAGCCCGCCGCGAAGAGCGAAAGGGCGATGAGAACCCAACCCGCGAAATGCATCTGCTGCACGATCCAGACTCCTGCGTACCGTGTGAGGGAGAAACCGGCAACCAGCAGGCGGTAAGCCTACCATCGCCAACCGCACCACCAGGAAATGATGCGGCCCCTTCATCGCGAATGACAAGGGGCCGACATCGGCTCTATCGTTTCTGATGCGCCCGGACTACTGCTGATCCTGGAACGTCAGAGCGTCGTCGCGCGTCCCCATGGCGGCCAGCACATGGAGAGGAAGGTTGTCGGCAACGAACCGCACCGAACCGTCCGCATAGACGGCCATCACGCCGCCGGGGTGCGTCGAGTTGAGCGGGATGTTCTGTCCGGTGTTGTCGCAAACGCCTTGCGAGCCGCAGTTGCCCGGAGCGTCGGCCCAACCCTTCTTCCGATTGATGGCATAGCGAATGGTGGTCGTGTTAAACGCGCGGGCGTCGTTAATCGTTTGCCCGTTGGCAAAGGTGTTGTTCGTGTTTCCCCAGCCGATCGTCCAGCCGTGGGGACCGGCGGCATTCCAGGCTTGTTTCGATCCGTTGGCCGTTACCAGGAAGTCGGCTTGCTCGCTCACCAGGAGCGTGCTGCTGGTCCCATCGGTAATTGCTTCCATGCCGAAAATACCATTCACCGCCATGCCGCCGCCCCGGCTGAGAATGCCGCCCGAACAGCAGCCCGCGGCAGTGCCAGGAGTCGCCCAGCGAGTTTCGTTGTAGACGGGAATCGTGGCCGGAGGAACGATGAAGGCTTCCGGAGCGGCGCCGCCAACCGCGACGTACGTCGGCATCATCATCAGGCCGGCGGTGCCGCCAGGCACGGTCGACGTCGTCGTCTTTGGCAGCGGCGTGGAAGGACAGCGGTAGATTTTGACTTGGACGTTGTTGTACAGCGGGCCATTCGTCGCATTGCCGTAGCCTGTGCCGCCGCCGATCGTCAGCGATTGATAGAGAGGCTGCTGTTCGATGAACGGCAGTATATAAACCATCCAGCTCGCACCCCAGTTGGAGGCCGCCGGTCCGAATGGTTGCTGATCCTGCGTCGTCGCTGGAGGAAGCCGATTGAAGGTATCGTGGAAATTATGGATGCCGATGCCGAGCTGTTTCAGATTGTTGCTGCACGATGAGCGGCGGGCCGCTTCGCGAGCGGCTTGCACCGCGGGAAGGAGCAGGGCCACGAGGACCCCAATAATGGCAATGACGACCAGCAACTCCACCAGAGTGAAACCACTCGGGCGGCGTTGCACTTGCAACATTCGCTTCTGCATTACAACCTGCCTCTCTCTAGGAAAACGATTAACTGAGAAAATTCGCCATCATTCCGTGGGCGAGCGTTCCGTCCCGCCACGGCTGATCAGAGCGGAGAATTTTTCGGTAAAAAACGGGAGAAACTTACTAGCGACAAGGAGTCGCCCCGCGCGCAAATCGACAAGTGACCCTACGCCACTGGTTAACACAAATCAACCGAGAGAGTTGCGTAGAAGTCTCCATTGACCGAAGATTTGTGGCAACTTGTTCCCCCAGAGCACCCTTGACCGGGGGTGTGTCAACTCAACGTTTCTGCAATTTCTACTTGTAAGGTCAGTGATCAAACCGTGCCCAGGATTCGACGCGAGAATCGGAGTCCCGCAACGCTGCCGCGTTCTGCCAAAGGCAGGGGAAGTCCACTCTTTCTAGGTGTGGCACTATTATTTCTTACAGGAGTCATAATCATCCTGGCTGGATACGCATGCTGGCTCTCCTGGGGGTGGGTTCCATATTATAATGCCATAAAAGAATTAAATGATCGTCGTTTTGATTTAGCCACTGCTCACTTGAAGCAGTCGCTGCGGGTTTGGCCGGGGAGCCCGGAGGTATTGATTCTGTCGGCACAGGCCGCGCGGCGCGGCGGCAATCTGGACGACGCGCGCCGATTTATCGCCGCCGCGAAGAGTGCCGGAGCCGCGGAAGAAGCCGTGGAATTCGAACGCGAACTCATTCTCTTGCAGACAGGCGAACATCCGCGGCCCGACTACTACCTGCAAGTTTGCGAGCGACATCCGGCGGCCCCGGAATCGCGGCTGATTGCCGAAGCGCTCATCCTGGGAGGCTTGGCGAAACTGGATCTGGCGACGGCCCATCAAGGTCTGGAACTGTGGCAATCACAGCTTCAAGAAGCGATTCCGCTCAGTGCCACCGATCGGGTTCAGGGAATGATCTGGCGGGGCGAAGTCGCTCTACGAACGGGTGATGTCGACACCGCGATCGCTCGTCTGCAGGAGGCCGTGCAAGCCGATCCGGAGCATGATCAAGCGCGATTGCGGCTGGCCGAGTTGCTCGTCCGTCCGGCGCCGCGCGAAGCGCTCGCGCAACTCGAGTTCCTGTCTGCCAAGCGGTTCGACGAGCGGCGGGTTTCCTTGACACAAGTGCGAGCGCTGCGGGCTCTGGGAGAACATGAACGAGCGGTCGCAAAGATCGATTCCCTGGCCCTGCAGTTTGCCGACGATCAGGAAATCCTGCTCGAACGAGGACTCGTTGCACTCGATTTGCTGGCGGCCGACGAGGCGCTCCCCTGGCTGCGCAAGGCGGAACGGCTGTCCCCCGAACGGCGCGATGTGAATCTGGCCCTCGCCCGGGCGCTAACGCTCGCGGGCCAGCATGACGAGGCGGCGCGTTATCGTGAGAAAGTGGCGTCCCTCGACGCCGATCTCCTGAAGCGGACCGAGGCGGTTCTGAATCCCCAGCGACAATAGCCGTGGTCAACCAAGCGCCATGAACAATCGACAGCCGGCTGATTTGTTGCTGCGGCGGAGGTACTGCCTGGGGCTGGCCCCGGGTGCGGCAGTGAGCTGGATTGGGGGCTTCGCTGCGGGCCTGACATTCGTCCTCGCGCTGTGTGCTGGCTGTGGGCCGTCCAATCAGGGCGAGCCCGCCGCCAAAAGCAGCTTGCCTCCCGCCGATGCGCCGGAACACTTGTCGGGCGGGTCGACTCCCGTCGATGGCGAGTCAGCCATTTTCGAGGATATAACCCCACGCACCGGAATCGATTTCGCCTATCGCAATGGCGAGGAGGCAGGGCGCTATACGATCCTCGAGTCTCTCGGCGGAGGTGTGGCGCTGTTGGACTACGACCGGGACGGCCTTGTCGACATCTATGCAACCGGCGGCGGGACGATTGGTGATTCCGAGGCTAAACCACTGGCTGGGCTGCCAGGACGACTCTACCGCAACCTGGGCGACTGGAAATTTGCCGACGTGACCGCGGCGGCAGGCCTCGACGTCGCTCCTTTCTACTCGCATGCCGCCCTGGCCGCCGATCTCAATGGCGACGGCTGGCTCGACCTCGTCGTAACCGGCTACGGCGGCATCGCGCTCTACCTGAACGAAGCGGAGCCCGCGGGGACACGGCGATTTGTCGATGCAACCCGTCGCTGGGGTCTGGCCGATCTTCCCTCGAGTCATTGGTTTACGGCGGTGGCCTGCGGCGATCTGCTAGGTAGCGGCCGCGCCGATCTTTACGTCTGTGGCTATCTCGACTGGTCGCCGACGAATGACCCGCACTGTTCGCGGCGTGACGATCCGACCAAACGCGATGTCTGCCCGCCGGAGCGGTTCGGGCCGCTTCCCGATCACTTGTACGAGAATCGCGGGGACTCGTTTGCCAAGCATCCGCTCACCGAACAGCTTAAGCCAGGCAAGGGACTCGGCGTGCTCGTGGCCGATCTGAATGCCGACCGCCGGCCCGATCTCTATATTGCGAACGATGCTGGGGACAACGCCCTCTATTTCAATCGGGGCGGGGGCCAGTTCGACGAGCGAGGAGTCGCGGCGGGAGTCGCGACCGACGACAACGGGCGGTTCAACGGCAGCATGGGGCTCGATGTGGGAGACTTCGACGGCAGCGGACAGCCGTCGCTGGTAGTAACGAATTATCAGGGCGAACTGACGGCCCTCTACCGGGCGATCGGTAGCGAGACGTTTCACTACCAGTCGCAAGCCGCGGGACTCGGCGCGGCGGGGCTCGAGTTCGTCGGGTTCGGCGTAGCCTTCGTCGACTACGACCGCGACGGCTGGCTCGACCTGGCCGCGGTCAA
>JALORD010000588.1 GCA_025459145.1 Pirellulaceae bacterium
GCGATCTACCTGGTGACGCTCCCCTGGGGCCTCGTCAAGGATTTCGACTGGTGGACCGTCCCCGTGATGGGGCTCATCACGTACTTCATGCTCGGCGTCGAAACGATCGCCGAAGAAATCGAAGACCCGTTCGGCGATCACGACGACGACCTGAAACTCGACGAAATCTGCCGCACGATCGAGCGGAGCGTCCGAGAGATCATGAACGAACCGGCGTCGCTATCGGCCGAATCGCTTTCAGAGTCAGCAGCCGGGACCAAACCAGGTCCCGAAGCGGCGTGAGCGGGCGACGGTGAGCGAAGGGGCCGTTCCCCTTGTTCCCGCAAGCTGCCAGGGCGTACAATAAGGTTTGAAGCAGGCACGCGGCGATCCCGATTCAACGCGCGTCGGCTCAGGCAATCGAACTTGTTGATTCCTGTCGTACGGACGTGATCGGCGCGGGCCGAACGGAGTGCGACTTTGAACCGATGGGGCAGAATACCTGCGGGTATTTTGCCCCATCGGTTTTTTTGTTGCGCGGTGGCTTGGGGGGAGAGGTGAGGCGTGGCCACCGCGAGGTCGGTCCCTTGGGAGGACAGGCCAGAGCGAGGCTGGGCCTGTGCGAGGCCAAGCCGGCGAGCGAGAACCTCGCGCACGGCAAGGTCCTCGCAGCCGGGCCGCGGGTGCCGCGGCAGGTAAACGCATACTTTGGGTCGCGGTCGCGATCCGCAAACTGGAGATGAGCCATGTATCAGGTGCAAGTGGGAGACCGGGTGCGGGTGCGGTACGTCCGCGAGCGGAACGGCACGCCCGAGTGCGTCACGTCGACGCCCCCCAAGGAAATCGAATTTGTGGCCGGCGGCGCCAATGTCTTGCCGGGCCTGAGCGCGGGAGTCATCGGCATGGTGCAGGGGGAGTCGCGGCGGCTGACGCTGGAGCCCTCTGATGCCTACGGCCCGGTGAAGCCCAATCTGGTCAAGGAGATTCCCCGGGCCCAGTTCCCCAAACGTATCACGCTTCGCGTCGGCAAGCGGCTGAGCGCCTTGTCAACGATGTCGGGCCGCCGGCGGCAGGTCCGCGTGGTTGAGATCAACACCAAGTCGGTCCTGGTCGATGGAAACCACGCGCTCGCGGGACAGATCGTCAAGCTCGAGGTGCTGTTGATTTCGGTCGACTCGTCGTCCGAAGCCAATCGCTCGCAGCCCCAGTTCGACACGGGGGGCGAAGGATAAGACCGACCGGGCCCAGAGCGAGGGACCGTTCCTCGCTGCTGGCGGCAGGCGACAGACCGTTTCCGCGAGTTGCGGAAGCGAAGCAGGCTCAACCGCCGATACGCGGCGGCAGCAGAGACTATTGAGGAGCAGAGGATGATTCGATTGACACTAGTCGATCAACACGGCGAGGCGATGAGGCCGGAACAACTGACGACGGTGGACGAGCTGCGCGAGGCCCAAGAACGGGCCCGGACCCTGATCCGGGAATGCGAGCGACTGGTGGATAAGCTCCTGCCGAAACGGCAAGGTACGGGCGTTCCGTATTCGTGAGTATAAGCGGCAGGATGGCTGGGAGCCGCGGTAGCCGACCGCCGCGAACTCGCGTTTCCCGCGACCGAGTTCCTCAGACGACGCATGCGGCGATTTCCACAAACAATAGGCCAGCTTGCGCGGAGCCCGCGGGGGCTATTCGTCCGCTGACGGCCGGATTGTGCTCCCATCGCGGACTTGCTTGGCGATGACGGCCAGCTCCCCCTTCGCGAGATCAGGATTGTCGAGCAGCGCCAGCACGACCAGGCGATTCGCTGCTGGCGCGTCGGGAGATACCAGGGCCGTCAACGGACCGACCGGTTGGCCCTCCGCCAGGCGGCGCAGGTATTCCTGAGCGATTTCGTACGCGAGCGCCGGATCGTGATGGGCGATCGCCGCCAGGGCCTCGAGCACGGAAATTCTGCGGCGGTGCATAAGCCCCGCCGGCGATCTCGGGTCCTGGAGGCTCGTGGCCGGAGCGCCCGCGAGCTCGTTGTCGAGTTTCTTGAGCAGCGCCCGCAGCCTGGGGACCTGGGCCAGGGCGGCCTGCGGATCGAGCTTGGCCAGCCGCGGAATATCGACTTGAGTGAGCGGACGAGTGCTCGTCAGATGCCAGGGGCCTTCCTGGTCGAGAAGATCGACCAGCACCGTCAATACTTCGGCCGCGTGTTCGGGGCGGCGGCCAGCGATCTCGGCCAGCACCCGGCTCGCGTCCTCACGGAGCCCCTCGGATTCACTGTTGTCCTGGCACAATCGCACCAGGCGCGGAACGGCGAATGCATCCGCGGCGGCGTTCGGCGTCCACTCATCGCGGGTATAAAAATCGCGCGCTCCGAAGAAGCCGAAAGCGGTAATCGCGCAGTAGCGAACCGAACCTTCCTGGTGCGTCAGCAAGCGATCCAATTCGGCCCGGACTTCAGGCTCGTCGATCCCCTGCTGAGCCAGCAAAAATGGCCCGAAGCGAAAGAGGTCGTTGTCGCGCGAATACGGCGCCGCGCGGAGGGCCGCCAGCAACGCGGGAACATCGCGCGCAGAAAACTTTTCTCGGACGTAACGGCGTACAGCGCCCCGGTCGCGGTCGGAGATCACTCCCTTCGTTGCCGACCCAATGGTCGGCCGATTCAGCTCGCGCAAGAAGGCCTCCACCGTGGCCAGATCAGTGCCGCGGTCGGGCGGAACGGGAACGACTGACGAACCCTTGTACGAAGGGAGTGCCATGATGGGGCCCCAACCTTCCTCGGGGGGCTCCTCGCCCAGGATTTCCAGGAGCCGGGCCGTCTGCGGCGGATCGAGTTCCAGGCGCGCGGCAACCGCCTCCACGACGCCTGCCAGGGTATGGTTCCAGGGCGAATCAGCCGTCCAAAGCACATACTGGTTGCGATCGAGCCCTTTGATCAGGGGTCCCCGGCAGACTGTCAATAACTCGTAGGTTGTGCGTCCCCAGCCGTCCAGCACCGCGACTTCCACGCGCTGGGGCTGCATCCGCTGGAGCGACTCCACGCTGGCGGCCGTAAGGCACGATTCATCGATCCGCAGCGTTTCGAGCGACGTCAGCGGCTCGAGCAGCCGAAGGCCATCGGACGTGACTTTCGTCTCAGTAATGTCCAGGCTCACCAGGCTGTGCATCGCTGCCACCCACG
>JALORD010000589.1 GCA_025459145.1 Pirellulaceae bacterium
GCGACCATCGCCATCATGATCACCATCAAAAACGACGACAGCACCAGGATGTTGCCGCGCCGCTGCTCGCCTGTCGGACGAGGAGTCCCCCGCGGGAGACGACTTGCTGACTGACCGTGTTGCATGACTAGACTCCGGCACGAGTTGGCCGCCGCGAGCGACTTTCCCGGAAGCCAATGCGGGCTTCACCTGACGACAAGCGGCGCTAGGTTGGAATCGAGTCGCGCGATGCGGCGACGCGATTCGTGGCCGGTCCTGGGCTGGCAGCGGGCTCGAACGGCCCGCAGGAAATTCCACCCAATTACCGGCTAGTAGAAACCCTAGCTCAGAAACCGCCGGGAGGTCGAAAATCCACGTCTCGGCTGTTCTTTTCACGGAAAGCCGAAGTGAGAACCCTAGGGACGGGTCGGCTGCGCGGCTTGACGGCGGACGGCAATTGTGAACAAATCCGAATTACCGGCCCGGAAATGGCGTTTGCCGACTGCGATCTTCCATCTGCGCCGGACCGTCGCCCCCTCTCCTCGCGAGGAATCTCTCCCATGCTTCGCAACCTTGCCTGCTGCGCCCTTGTGGCGGTTTGGATCCCCGCGCTCGCCCAAGCACAGCCGGCCGCTGAGTGGCAGCCGGCCCAGGGGCCGCTGATGACCCGTTGGGCGAAGGACGTTTCGCCGGACAAGGTGCATCCGGAATACCCGCGGCCGCAGATGGTGCGGAAGAACTGGACGAACCTGAATGGGTTGTGGGACTATGCGGTCGCGGCCGAGGATGCCGGCCGGCCCGAGACATTTAGTGGCCGGATTCTGGTGCCATTCCCGATCGAATCGGCCCTCTCCGGGGTGATGAAGCGCGTCGGACCAAAGGAGCGGCTCTGGTATCGCCGAGGCCTCGACGTTCGTCCGCCGGCGGAGGGCGGGCGAGTGCTGTTGCACTTTGGCGCCGTCGATTGGCAATGCGATGTGTTTGTGAATGGAAAGAGCGTCGGCTCGCACACCGGTGGGTACGATCCGTTCTCGTTCGACATTACCGACGCGCTGGCCGCTGGGAAGCGGCTCCACGAACTTGTCGTTGCGGTGAAAGACCCCAGCGATGCCAATTGGCAGCCGCGGGGCAAGCAGGTCAACGAGCCGAAAGGAATCTGGTACACGCCAACGACCGGCATCTGGCAGACGGTGTGGCTCGAAGAAGTGCCGAAGGCGTCGATCGCGGCTCTATCGATCACACCTGATCTTGATCAAGGCGAGGTGCGGATTCGCGTGACAGGCCGCGGGACGACGGCTGATTCGACGGTGAGTGTGATGGCTCAAGTCAAGGATATCGATATTACGAGCGCGACCGCGAAAGTGGGGAAAGTAGGGGAAGAAATCGTCATCAAGGTTCCGGATCCTCAGCCGTGGACGCCCGAGAATCCGCACCTCTACAACCTGTCGGTCGTCCTGGAGGAGAACAATGACGTCGTCACCAGTTACTTCGCGATGCGCAAAATTTCGCTCGGCGCGGACGAGCACGGCGTGACGCGGATGCTCCTCAACGGCAAGCCCGTGTTTCAGTATGGCCCGCTCGACCAGGGCTTCTGGCCCGACGGACTCTACACCGCGCCGACCGACGACGCGCTCGTGTACGACCTGGAGATGACGAAGAAGCTCGGCTTCAACATGGTCCGCAAGCATGTGAAGGTCGAGCCGGCCCGCTGGTATTACCACTGCGACCGGATGGGGCTGCTTGTCTGGCAGGATATGCCCAGCGGCGACCGGCACGCTCCGTGGGATCCGGTCGGCGGACACAACGGCGAAGAGATCAAACGCACGCCCGAATCGGCCGAGAATTTCCGCCAGGAGTGGAAAGCGATCATCGATGCCCTGCGGAATCATCCGTCGATCGTCGTCTGGGTGCCGTTCAACGAAGCGTGGGGGCAGTTCGACACGGTCGACGTCACCAAGTGGACGATGGAGTACGACCCGACCCGGCTCGTGAACTGCGCCAGCGGCGGCAACGACTTTCCGGTCGGCCACATCCTCGACATTCACCGCTATCCGGGCCCCGCGATTCCGAAGCTCGAAAAGGAACGGGCCGTGGTTCTGGGCGAATTCGGCGGTCTCGGTCTGCCGCTCGAAGGGCACACCTGGCAGGCCAAGGACAACTGGGGTTACCGCAGCTTCAAGACCAAAGAAGAACTGGCCGCCGCCTATCGGCAGCTCATTTACAAGCTGCATCCGATGATCGGCCAGGGACTGTCGGCGGCGATCTATACGCAGACAACCGATGTCGAAGTCGAAGTGAACGGCCTGTTGACGTACGACCGCGAAGTGCTGAAGGTCGACCTGGACGAGACCGCCGCCTTGCATCGCAAGCTGTACCTGCCGCCGCCGCAGGTAGTCGTAGTCGTGCCGACCTCACAACAAGCGGCTCAGGAATGGCGCTACACGACGACGAAGCCGGCCGACGGCTGGGAGCAGGCTGGGTTCGACGACGCCTCGTGGAAAACGGCCCCCGGCGGCTTCGGCGAGCCGAGCACCCCGGGAAGCAAAGTTCGGACGGATTGGAAGTCGCCCGATATTTGGCTGCGGCGGATAGTCAAGCTGCCGGCCATAGCGGAGGGAACCTCGGCCAATGGTCACGGTTATGCGCTGGCGATCCATCACGACGAGGATTCGGAGATTTATCTGAACGGCAAGCTGCTGGCGGCGGTAAAGGGATACACCACCGATTATGCGATCGTCCCTGTGGACGAAAAAGCGCTGGCTGCCGCTTGGAAAGAAGGGGCCGACAACGTCATCGCCATCCATTGCCACCAAACGGGGGGTGGACAATACATCGATGTTGGCCTTGTGCGGCTGCTCGAAGCCAAGTGATTCGGGCAGCTACGCCTCTAGAGAGGGGGTGAGCCGAGCCTTTGGCTGCCCCGAAGTGCGAGTGGACACGCCGCTTGCGGCACAAGCCGGCTCGAGCGGGCCTCCGGCCTGAAGGCCGGGGTTAACCGCCGTGCCCACACGGCGAGAGGCCTCGCCGGTCCACATCGGAATCGGAATGGCCACGAAACCGATACGGCGCGACTGTACGGTTCGGCTCGTGCCGCGCTATAATCAAGTGGGCGTCCTCCGGGGCGCTTCCCGCCTCACCGGCCTCGCCCCACCCGCCT
>JALORD010000590.1 GCA_025459145.1 Pirellulaceae bacterium
GTGCCGCACAACATGCCGCACGTGCCGCTGTTCGTTTCCGAGAAGTATCGGGGCAAGACCGAGCGGGGCCTGTTTGGCGACGTGATTGCCGAGATCGACTGGAGCGTCGGCCAAATTCTGGCGGCCCTGAAGGAACACGGCGTCGACGATCAGACGCTGGTTCTGTTCACCAGCGACAACGGACCGTGGCTCTCGTATGGCAATCATGCCGGGTCCGCCGGCCCCTTGCGCGAGGGCAAGGGGACCACCTGGGACGGCGGCCACCGCGTTCCGTGCGTCGTCCGCTGGCCAGGCCGCGTGCCAGCGGGAAGCGAATGTAGCGAACTGTGCAGCACGATCGACGTGCTGCCGACGCTGGCCAAACTGGCCGGTGGCGAGGTTCCTGCCGACCGGATCATCGACGGCCGCGATATCGGTCCGATTCTCCGCGGCGAGCCGGGAGCCAAGTCGCCGCACGAGGCGTTCTATTACTACTGGGACAACGGCCTGGAGGCGATTCGCCGGGGCAACTGGAAGCTACACTTTCCGCACGCGTACCGGTCGCTCTCGGGCCCGCCCGGCAAGGATGGCGAGCCGGGACCCTATAAGCAGGCGCGGACCGAGCTTGCCCTGTACGACCTGGCCGCGGACATCGGCGAGTCGCAGAATGTCGCCGAGCAGAACCCAGAAGTCGTCGCCGAGCTACAGAAGCTGGCCGACGCCGCCCGCGACGATCTGGGGGACTCGCTGACGGGCATCGCAGGGAAGAATCGGCGGCCGGCCGGGAAACTCGCAGAGTAACCGTTACTCGGACTTTTTCGCGTCCTTGCTCTCAGCCGCGGCCGCCTCCGCCGCTTTGCCGACGGTGAGCCAAGCCGCCCAGTGCGACTCGGTCAGCGGCTGTCCGAGCGGAAACTGGGCCGTGTGGACCAGCGGCTGGTCACCGGGCGTGCGGCCCTCGATCCGGATCGGCACACCTCCAGCCGGCGCGACCGCCGGATCGATCTTGAGAATGAGCTTCGCTTCGGTCGCTGCCGCGGCCGGCTGATTGTTGTTGCGGCCTCGTCCGCCACGCCGGCCTCGGCCTCCCTCGCCGCTTGATTCCCCCGCAGCCTTGGGCTCGATCGTGAGCGGTTCCGCGGTAACACCCGCAGGCAGTCCGACCACGTGAATCTCGACGGATTCGTCAAATCCATCCCGCGGGACGAGCGACAAGGGAATCTCCAGCGGTTTCGCGGCATCGAAAGCAAACGAATCGGCGGCAAGCTTCAGATCGAAATCAGCTTCCGGCGACTCGATCGTCAGCCGATACGCCATCCGCGGTCCGCCGCGAAAATGCAGATCGCGGATGATTGCGCGGTACGTGCCATCGGCAGGAAGTTTCGCCGAGAGGATCGGATCGCGCAGTTCGCGGCTGCTATCGTCCGCTTCGGCGACGACCTTGCCCTCGGCGTCGAGGAGTTGTACGAGCGGATCGACACCCAGTCCGAGCGACGTCGACAGGGCCGTCATCCGCACCGTCTGGTCCTTTTTCCCCGTGAACGAAAACGCGTCGACATCGTCGGCCGTTGTCAGTTCTCCGCCCAGCACCGCCGGCAGCTCGACGGGCAGGGGATTATCTACACTTGTCGCGGCGGGCACGATGGTTGCCGGCTCGATCGTTCGTGGGAGCACCACCGCGCCTGCGGCTTCGGGATGGAACACCCACTGCGGCGCATTCGGCGGCGCCAAGGGATGCTGTGGTGCGGAAATTTTTGCCAGTTCAATCGACCGCGCGCTCTCCGGCAAGTTCCAACCTCCCGGCTGGGCATGGGTCGTATTCGGACCGATTGCCAACGGCAAGGCATGATGGAGGTAACCGCCGGTCGTCAGCGTCAGGCGATAAATGTAGGCGTCGCCGCCGGCAAATCCGATCGTGCTGTTGGGATCGCTGGGAAACGCAAAGACACGCACGAGGTAGGCGCCGGTACGATCAGCAGTGAACGTCGCCAGCGGATCGAGCCCCGCGGCGTCGTGATTCTGGGCCACGACATAGGCCTCGACGCGGGGCTTTTGCGGATTGACGCCGGGCCGCTCGGCGAGTTCCGAGACCTGCAGGACCGCGTCCATGGGGGAGCCGAGCACGCTATGGGCTGCGAGCGCCGCGACCAGCGTCTGGCCGGCCTGGAGTTCGACCCGATAGCCGTCGACGTCGCCGCTTTTGGCGAGTCGGCCATTGATCACGATGGGCATCGAGACGGCCTGAGGCGCTTCGGGAAGGTCGTTCGTCTCCACCTCGGCCACTTCGGGTAGCGTGCCGACAATGAACGGACGGAGTGTCGTTGCCCCCTCGGCATCATGAAGCCGAAGCCAGTACGTTCCCGGGATCGCGTCGCCCGCGATCGCCAGCGACAGCTCTCCCTTTTTCTCGCCGCAGGAGACTTCAATTCCCGGCCGATCGACCCAGCTCTTTACGGGCCAGTTGGCAAATTCACCGGCCGCCGTGATGGACACGGTCTGCCCGCGCTGCCCGCCGGCGGGAAAGAGCAACGTCAGCTTCGGCGGCGCGGCAAACGACCGCCCACCCGCCAGCAAGAGCAAGAAGGCCACTCCGAACCGCGTCATCGATTGCCAATGTGCCTGCATGAGCCACTCTTCTCTGGACGAATATCAATCCCGCAAATCAAACGCCGAGTGGCTGCCGCAAATCAGCCGAGCAGTTCCCGAATCGGCGTCGGATCGCTCACCAGGTGGACCGGCCGCCCTTCGGTCGAGTAGTAAATCTTGTTCGGGTCGATGCCGAGCTTGGTGTAGATCGTCGACACGAAGTTTTCCGGCGAAAGAACTCGCTCGATGGCCGCGAAGCCCTTCGGGTCGGTCGCCCCAATAACCTGTCCGCCGGGAGTACCGCCGCCGGCGAACAGCACGCTCATTGCGTTCGCCCAGTGGTCGCGGCCGGAGTCCTTGTTGATCTGCGGCGTGCGGCCGAACTCGCCCAGGGCGATCACCATTGTCGACTCGAGCATGCCGCGCTCGTCCAGGTCTTCGATCAGCGTGGCGAGCGTGTTTTCCCAGGCCGGCATCCGCTTGTTGTAGGCATTGAAGAGGTCTGTGTGATGATCCCAGCCGCCGTCGTAGAGCGTAATGAACGGCACGCCCGCCTCGACC
>JALORD010000146.1 GCA_025459145.1 Pirellulaceae bacterium
TTCGCCGCGGCGAGCACGGCGGCCGCGGCGGTCGTATTCGCGCCGTTGGCATCGAGCAGGACCGAGACTCGCATCGGACCGAAGAAGCACTTCGTCACTTGCTTGAGCAGGGCCTCGCCTGCGGCCACATTCGAGCCGCCGACAAAAATCGCCGTCTGCGAAAGGTCTTTCGGCCCGCGGGTGAACATCGCCCCGTGGACAAGTTCGCGGACCCGCTCCGGCTCGACATTGGCGTATTGCAGCAGATGGTCGACCCCTGCATCGACCGCCACCACGGCGTCGAACACACTGGCGTGCGGATCGCTATCGAGCTGAATCAAAATCTTGCGTTTCGTCATGGTTCCCGGCGGCGTCCTGCAGCGATGGCAATCGAGAGGTAGAAAGCGTCGGTCCGCAAGCGTGCTTGTTACATTGTCCCGCAGTCCTACGCGACCGCCGCTGATTGTATTCGGCGAGGACCGGCTCGATAATCGGGCGCTCACTCGTCTCGCTTCCTGACTCTTCAAGGAGCAACTTATGGCTGCTCGGCCGTCGCTCATGGTGCTTGCCGGCTGCGTGCTGCTCGTCGGTTTACAATCAACTCCGCTGGCGGCGCAGAACGAAGGCGCCGCAGTCCAACAGGCCGCAGATCAGAAAGCCGCGGACGAAAAGCTGGCCGAGAAAGCCGCGGCGCTCGTTCGCCAGCTCGATGACGACAATTTCGAGCGGCGCGAGTCCGCCGAGAAGGAACTAGCGACTCTCGGTCCCGCGGCCATCGAAGTCGTCACTGCCGCCCTTACCAGCCCCTCGGCCGAAGTCCGCCAGCGGGCCGAGCGCGTGCTCCGCGTACTCCGCAAAGCGGATGTGGGCCTGCGCCACGTGGCAACGGTCCGCCGCGACGAACTGACCGCCGTCTGCGGCCTGACGTCCAGCCCCGATGGCAAGTTCCTGTACGCCGCCAGTTGGCAGGCTCGCGCGATCACCGCGTTTCGGTGCGATCCGGACACGGGCGAACTCAACTTCGTCGAATCGCTGATCGATCCCGAGCATCTCGACGGTGTGACGTCGGTGCGGATCAGCCCTGACGGCAAGTTCGCCCTGGCGGTGGCCTTTCGCTCGAAGAAGGCCACGCTGCTCGCGCGCAATCCGGAGACGGGCCGCCTGACAATCGCGGACTCCGTCGGTCCCGATCTGACAGGCGGGGCCAGCTTTACCTGGCCGATCGACGGCGTGATCGCCCCCGACGGCAGGCACATCTACGCGGCCGACGATCGCACGGGGGTCATCGCTGTAATCGAAGTCGCCGCCGACCACAAACTGAAGCTCATTGAGGCATTTGCGGCGCCCGATAAATCACTGCTCCGCACGCGCTCGCTGGCCATCACGCCCGATGGCAAGACACTGCTGGCTGGCGGAATGGAAGCCGGCACATTGGTCGCGCTCGATCGAGACGCCGCCACCGGCAAGCTGACCATCCGCCAGGTCCTTACGAGCGGTCGCGACGGGATCAAGGGGCTCGCGGGCATTCACGGCATCGCCGTATCGCAGGACGGCAAGACGGTTTACACGTGCGCCGGCCGCTTTGGCGGCGAACAGGGGGTAAGCGCATTCCGCCTCGGAGAGGACGGCAAACTGACGCCGCAGGGCGGGGTCCTGGCCGATAGCGGGCTGACCGATTTCGCCGGCGGCAATGGAATCGCGCTCACCGACGATGGCCAGAACGTCTACGCGGCCGGCACCACGTCGCGGTCGCTCGCCGTGTTTCGCACCCATCCCGCGGACGGCAAGTTGACCTTCCTCGCGACGATTCAGAACGAAGCGACCGGCGCGAGCAGCAATCTCGGAGCGGCCGACGTCGAAGTCAGCGCCGACGGCAAGTCGGTTTATGTGGCCTTAGAAGAGGACGGCGCAATTTCGGTTTTTGCGCGGACGGCTGCCGCACGGCCTCCTGCTCCGCCAATGCCGTAGTTTGACTGTCACAAGCATACGGCACGCGAGCATCTCTCCGACGCGTCTGGAAAGTTATGTTTGCCGAATATTCCAACCTTAACGCGAGGCTTCACGGGGTTGCCACTTCCCACCCGCCCCCGGAGAGCTAGACTCAAGGGTCGCCGTGTGGCTGGCGACGTCCGGGATTGCGCCCGCGATAAGGGGTTTATCGCATGGCACCGGCCGGGTAAAATTCGTGGTTTGCGAGATCGTCCATACAGGCCGTTTTCGACCGACAGATTTAGCGACCTGAGGAGTAGGCAGCGGTGCAGATCAATATTTCGGCTCGTCATGGTCATCTCTCCCCCGGCACGCAAGACAAGATCACCGAAAAGGTGGAGGGTCTGCGTCGTTTTTTCGACCGAATGACCGCAATGCACGTGACCGTCGACTTGGAGCATCGTGAACAGCCGACGGTGGAAGTCAAAGTTTCCGCCGAGCACCACGACGAATTCGTGGCCACGGCACAGGCCGATAACGTGATTGCCGCCGTGGATGGGGTGATCGAGAAAATCGAGAGCCAACTCCGAAAGTTCAAGGAAAAACTGAAGGAACACCGGGCGACCCCGCACAAGCATCTGGAACCGCCACTACCCGAGGAACTTTGATCCTCCGTGGTTGTGGTTATCCTCGTGAGGCCTGTCCCCGCACGATTCCTTCGCCGCGGCGCAACGATTATCGCAGTTCCTTGGCTCAATCAGGCTGCAAACAGTGTCTGGCCGCAAGAAATCGCCTCTTGAACCCCGTTATCCGGGAATCCAACCATGAAATTCTCCGACTTCGTCAGCGTACCGGCGATCAAAGCGGACCTTAGCGCTCTGGACAAACCAGGTGTCATCCGCGAACTCGTCGAGTCGCTTGCCACGGCAGGCGCGATCAAGCCAGCGGACGTCGAAGGAATCGTGGCCGCGATCATGAAGCGCGAGGAATTGGGGAGCACGGGTATCGGTCGCGGGGTGGCGGTGCCCCACACGAAGCACCCCTCGGTGGAAAAGCTCGTTGGCACCGTCGGCGTCAGCAGCGAAGGGGTCGACTTTAACAGTCTCGACGGCGACAAGGTACATTTGTTCTTTGTGCTCGTTTCGCCCCCCGATCGCCCGGGCGACCATCTACGGGCGCTCGAGAACATCTCCCGGCAGCTTAGGGACGATACTTTCTGCCGGTTCCTCAAGCAGGCCAAAGCACCCGAAGACATCCGCTTGCTCCTGGTCGAAGCCGACACGAGTCAGTTTGTGGCGTAGTCTTCCTGTCGATTCGCGTCGTGCCTTGCTCGGCTGGACGCCCCTCTCGCGCTTTTCCCTGCGCCTCCTGTTTCTGCCGTTTCAATTGTTTTTTTGGCTTGGTTTTGCCCGCATGTCTCCTGGCAGCGTTGAGAAATCGGTCACTCTGGTGAATCCGCAGGGATTCCATGCCCGACCTGCGCACATGTTCATGACGCTGGCCAGCAAGTTCTCCTCCCAAGTGGAAATTCTGAAGGGGAACGAAGTAATTAATGGCAAGAGCATCCTCGACTTGTTGACGTTAGGGGCGGGAAACGGTACCACTCTGTGTTTGCGAGTGAGTGGCGACGACGCGCAGGCTGCGGCTGAAGCCCTTTCCCAACTGATCGAAAGCGGCTTTGGCGAGGTCTCGGACGGGCCAATCCCCTAGGAATTCTACATAAACCACCCGCTCGGGGCACTTCTCCGGGGATTGGCGGTCTTGTGAAGAAAGGGACTGGCGCAGTTCTGGGTTCGGCCTGCTGGTTTTGCCGCTTGGCTTGCCCATTCCCAGCTTTGTTTCCGTCCCCTGACTTCATCGTGAACCCAGTAATCTGGGAGTCCGCTGGCCATTCCAGCCGTGCAGCCTCTTCGCCGCACTCGCTGGAATCGGGCATGCTGATGCTTTGACTCTCCCGTATGTTGTTCGGCCCCGCTCTGTTTCCGCTTCGCCCCAACTGTTGCCAGTCTCACTGCGCAGCGGTCGTACGCGCGAGGCTCTGGCCGAACGATACCCTGCCCGATCCGCAAGTATTGGCCGCGCAAGCGGAGCCACCAGCCTTGTCCGGACAGCCGTTGAGTTCAGACGGAAAGAGGGCGGCCACTCCCCCCGTGTATTTTCACTCTCGAGTCGGGAACTTTCGCCACGTCGCCAGGCACGGCAGCGGCCGCCATATCGGACCGACTGCTTCCTTGACGATCGTCGCGGACACTTTGGATTCCGGGCCCGGCCTGGTCTGTCGCACGAAAGACGCTCCCCTTCCTGGTTCGCGCGCCATGCAGTCTTGCGGCGTGAATCTGGGCGAGCCCCCCGCGACTCGCAGGTCATGCGCCCGGAAAGCCTTCCCGGCTCGATCCATTCAGCGCATCGTAGAAAGCTTAGAAACCCATGAAAAGCGAAATGCTGGTCAATGTCTCTCAACCGGAGGAATGCCGGATCGCCATTGTTGAAGATGGCGTCCTGGAAGAGCTTTACATTGAACGGGCAAGTGCGGACAACTACGTCGGCAACATCTACAAAGGTCGGATCGTCAATCTCGAGCCCAGTATTCAAGCGGCCTTCGTCGATTTTGGAGTAGGCCGCAACGGGTTTTTACACATCAGCGATGTTGAGCCGCAATATTTTCGCCAAGGTGGGTTTGAGGTCTCGGAATCGATGGGACCGGGCCGGATGGCCGACATCGATACGGGGGACGACAACGGCGGCGACGACGACGAAGGGCATGGGGGCGGACGCGGTCGGCAACGGCGTCCGCAGCGCGGCGGACGGCCGCGTATCAAGCCGCCCATTCAGGACATCTTTCGCCGCGGCGATGAAGTCCTGGTGCAGGTGATCAAGGAAGGAATTGGCACCAAGGGGCCAACCCTAAGCACCTACATCAGCATTCCGGGACGGTATCTGGTGTTGATGCCGGCTCTGGGACGGGTCGGCGTTTCGCGCAAGATCGAGGACGACCAGGTCCGCCGCACGCTCCGCGACACGCTGCTCGAGCTCAATCCTCCCAAGGGGCTCGGGTTCATCGTCCGCACGGCCGGCCAGGACCGAACGAAGAAAGAACTGTCGCGCGATATGGCGTATCTGCTGCGCCTGTGGAAGGTGATCGTCCGCCGGGTGAAGAAGCAGCCCGGTCCGTGCGACATCTATGAAGAAAGCGACATGATCATCCGGACGATCCGCGACATCTTCACCCAGGAGATCGACGCGATCTATATCGATCAGGTCGATGCCTACGAACGGGCCAAGGAATTTCTGCAGCTCGTGATGCCGCGGTACGTGGGCCGGCTGCACATGTACGAAGGGAAAGAGCCCTTATTCCACAAGTACAAGCTCGAAAGCGAAATTGCCCAGATTTACCAGCGGAAGGTTCCGCTCCGCAGCGGCGGTTCGATCGTGATCGATCAAACGGAAGCCCTGGTGGCGATCGATGTGAACAGCGGCAATTTCCGGGCCGACGACGATGCCGAGGAGACGGCTTATCGGCTGAATATCTCGGCCGCCAAGGAGATCGCCCGGCAATTGCGGCTCCGCGACCTGGGCGGCGTGATTGTGAACGATTTCATCGACATGCGGCGGGAGCGGCATCGCCGGGGCCTGGAACGCGCCCTACGCGATGCCATGAAGCGCGACCGGGCCCGCACCAAGATCCTCCGCACGAGTCCCTTTGGTCTGATCGAGATGACGCGACAGCGGATTCGCCCCAGCCTCAAGCGGAGCGTGTATGGCGATTGCCCCTGCTGCTCGGGCCGCGGCGTGGTAAAGACGGCCGAGAGCATGTCGATCGAGGTCGTGCGGCTGCTCATGCTCGCCAGCCAGCAACCGAAGATCGCCCGGGCGACGGTGCGCGTCAATGATGAGGTGGCGACCTACCTGAACAACAAGAAGCGTCGCGAGATCATGCGTCTGGAAGACGACGCCAACATGGTGGTGCAGATCATGGGGAGTGAAAATCACTTTCCCGAACACCTGGAAATGGAACTCCGCGACGTCGAGGGACGCGAAATCCAAATGGCGATTTGAAGCGGATCGAATGACAAATGACTGACCCCACCCCACGAGGTTTCCTGTAATGACAAGCTTGGCTGGCAAAACGGCGCTCATCACCGGGGGCGGTACGGGGATCGGATGGGGAACGGCCGTGGCCTTGGCTCAGGAGGGTTGCCGGGTGGCCATCTCCGGCCGGCGAGAGGACGTGCTCGAAGCGGCTGCCAGATCCTGGACCGGCACGCCCCCCATTCTGTATCACGCGTGCGATGTCGGCGTGCGGGCCGACGTCAAACGGCTGTTTGCCTGGGCTGCCGAGAAACTCGGGCCGATCGACATCCTCGTCAACTCCGCCGGAGTAAATATTAAGCAGCGGATGATGGGGAACATGCTCCCCGAAGAATGGGACCGCGTGCTGACGATTAACGCCACTGGCGTTTACAACTGCATGTACGAGGTCCTGCCGCAAATGCGCGAGCGGAAGGACGGCCTGATCGTCAATATCTCGTCGATCTCGGGCCGGCGGGCGGCCGCTCTGGGCGGAGTGGCGTACAACGCTTCGAAGTTTGCCGTGGCGGCCCTGGGGATCAGTGTCGCCAACGAGGAGATCGCCAACAATATCCGTGTGACGAACATCTATCCCGGCGAAGTCGACACGCCGATCCTGGAACATCGCCCAGTGGCCGTGACCGACGAGCGGCGGGCCAAGATGCTCCTGCCCGAAGACGTGGCCGCCATGGTCGTCGCCCTGGCCAAACTCCCGCCGCGGGCGCATGTCCCGGAACTGATCATCAAGCCGACGTCGGCGGAGTTTGTGTGAGCGGAGACGCTGCACGAGACAGTCGCTCTCCCTTGGAACGCCAAGAAGCAGAGAACCGCGAAGGCGCAGGGCGGGCCAGAAGATGCTCTGCGGCTCTGCGATGCTTGGCAACTTTACGTTTATCGACCGGCTTCTGCCCCGCAAATCCTGGTCGACTCGTGTGGTGGCCAGAGAGTGAGCAGTTTTGCCGCGACAACGGCATCCGACGTCTTGCGGTCGAAGCAGGCAATCAAAAATGGCCCGCCCGCGGCATGCATCGCCGGGGGACGGGCCTGATTGGTTTTCTGGGAAGGACACGCCGCTGCCGGTTGGACCGGCAGCAGCGTTCTTGACTCTTCGCCAGCCGGACTAGCTCATCCAGCCGCCGTCGCTCAGAAGGTCATCGATCGCCGACGGATCGCTGTCGCCGGAAACCAGCGAGTCGACCAGTTCGTCGTCGAGGCAATCGTCATCATCGTCGGGCAGCGGCGTCTCGTCCGGATCGCTGCTCTCGGTCACATGGATCGTGACCGCGGCCAGGGCGCTATTCACCTCGCCGTCGTTCACCCAGTAGATGAACGAATCGAGCCCGACATACCCTTCGTTGGGCGTATAGGTGAACGACCCATCCGCATTCAGCGTCACCGAGCCGTGCAGCGGCGCCCCGAAGAGCGAGGCCGTGATTGGGTCCCCATCGGGATCCGAATCGTTGACGAGGACGCCAAACTCCGGCGCAATCTCGAGCACCGAGCCTGACTCGACCGTATAGGAATTGTTTCCGGCAATCGGTCGATTGTTGTCGCTTCCCACCGCCGCCACATCGATCGAGACCGTGGCGATGTTGCTCAGGTTCGATCCATCGGAGGCCTGGTAGGTGAACGAATCGGCGCCCGAGAAGCCCGCGTTGGGCACGTAGCTGAAGCTGCCGTCGGCATTCAGCACGAGCGTCCCGTTGGCTGGTCCCGTAACGAGCGCCGTCGTGAGAGCATCTCCCTCGGCGTCGATGTCGTTGGCCAGCAATCCGGGAGCCTCCACGGTCAGCGTCTCACCGGCATCGACCGAGTAGGCATCGCTGCCCGCCTCGATCGGGATCGTGGTCCCTTCCGGAGTGACGGTCAGCGTCACGGTTGCCACATTGCCCGCCCCCTCGGCATCGAGCGCCTGGTAGGTGAACGAGTCGCTGCCGCTAAAGCCCGTATTCGGGACATAGCTGAACGAGCCGTCGGCATTCAGCACGAGCGTGCCGTTGGCCGGCCCGAGCACGAGTTCGGCCGTCAAGGGATCGCCGTCGGCATCGGTATCGTTGGCCAGGACGCCGCCAGCCGCATCGACGGTCAGCGTCGCACCGGCTTCGACCGTGTAGGCGTCGTCCGTGCTTGCCGGGAACTCGTTATCGGCCCCGGTCAATTCCACATGCAGCGTAACCTTGGCCACGTTGCTGTTGGCGATGCCATCACTCGCCTGATACCAGAAGTAGTCTTCCCCTTCAAAGCCCTCGTCGGCGACGTACGAGAACGTGCCGTCGGCATTGAAGGTGAGCGTTCCGTTCTGCGGTCCCCACAACAACGTCGCGGTGAGCGAGTCGCCGTCGACGTCGGTGTCGTTGCCGAGCACGGCTCCGGAGACTTCCCCTTCGACGACCTCAAACTCGTCGTTGACCGCCACCGGCATGTCGTTGAGCGGCTGCACCACAATGGTCGCCGTCCCCTCGAGCGTGGCGCCCAGGCTCGTTTCGACCGAGTAGGTGAAGCTGTCGGTCCCGTGCCAATCGGCGGCCGGGGTGTAGGTGAACGACCCGTCGGCGTTCAGCACCAGCGTCCCATTGGCCGGGCCGCTGACGAGCGTCGCCTCGAGCGGTTCGCCCTGGGCGTCGAAGTCGTTGGCCAGTACGCCGCTGTTCGCACCAACGGTGAGGACGACATCCTCGCCCGTCGAGTACGAGTCGCCGAACACGATCGAGTCTTCATCCTCGATCGGGTTCACGGCAATCGTCACCGTGGCTTCACTCTCGAGCGATCCGTCGTTGGCCTTGTAGACGAACGAATCGGACCCCGAGAAGCCGGCATTGGGCGTATAGCTAAACGACCCGTCCGCATTCAGCGTGAGCGACCCATTGGCTGGGCCGCTGACCAGAATGGACGACAGCGGATCGCCATCGATGTCGGTATCGTTCGCCAGGACTCCCGCCGCCGCGACTTCCAGCGTCTGACCTTCGTCGACTGCATACTCGTCGGCTACCGCTTCCGGAGCGTCATTAATCGGATTGACGGCGATCGTTACCGTCGCTTCCGAGGTTAGAATGCCGTCGGTCACACTGTAGGTGAAGCTGTCGCTGCCGTTAAAGTCGGCGCTCGGCGTATAGCTGAATGAGCCGTCGGCGTTGAGCGTCAACGTCCCATTGGCCGGGCCGCTGACCAGGCTCACCGTGAGCGGATCGCCGTCGGCATCGGTGTCGTTGGCGAGCACGCCGCCGGCCAGGTCGACCGTCAGCGTCTCGTCTTCGTTCACCGTGTACTCGTCTGCCACGGCGACCGGACCATCGTTCACTGGATTGACGGCGATTGTCACCGTCGCTTCCGAGGACAGGACGCCGTCGGACACGCTGTAAGTGAAGCTGTCGCTGCCGCTGAAATCGGCGCTCGGCAGATAGCTGAACGAACCGTCGGCATTGAGCGTCAGGGTGCCATTGGCCGGACCACTGACCAGGCTCACGGTGAGCGGATCACCGTCGGCGTCGCTGTCGTTGGCGAGCACGCCGCCGGCAATGTCGACCGTCAGTTCGGTATCTTCATCCGTCGCATATTCATCAGCCGCGGCGACCGGTGCGTCATTCACCGCATTGACGGTGATCGTCACCGTCGCCTCAGCGGTCTCAACGCCGTCCGTCACGCTGTAGATGAAGCTGTCACTGCCATTGAAGTCAGCGCTCGGCAGGTAGCTGAACGAGCCGTCCGCGTTGAGCGTCAGCGTCCCATTGGCGGGGCCGCTGACGAGGCTCACCGTGAGCGGATCGCCATCGACATCGGTGTCGTTGGCCAGCACGCCGCCGGCAATGTCGACCGTCAGTTCGGTGTCTTCGTCAACAGAGTACGCGTCTTCGACCGCTACCGGGGCGTCGTTCACGGGATTGACCGTCAACGTGACGGTGGCTTCCGTGGTTAGGGTGCCATCGGTCACGCTGTAGGTGAAGCTGTCGCTGCCGGTATAGTCGGCAGTCGGCAGGTAGCTGAACGAGCCGTCGGCATTGAGCGTGAGCGTCCCATTGGCCGGGCCGCTGACGAGGCTCACCGTAAGCGGATCGCCGTCGACATCGGTGTCGTTGGCCAGGACGCCGCCGGCCGCATCGACCGTCAGTTCTACGTCTTCGTCGACAGCATATGCGTCGTCGACCCCTTCCGGCGCGTCGTTCACGGGATTGACCGTGATCGTCGCGGTCGCTTCGCTCGTGAATTCGCCATCGCTGACGCTATACACGAACGAATCGGTACCGTGGAAGTTGGCGTTCGGCGTGTAGGTGAACGAGCCGTCCGCGTTGAGTGTGAGCGTGCCGTTGGCCGGTCCGCTCACAAGGGCCGCCGTTAACGCGTCGCCGTCGACGTCGCTGTCGTTGGCCAGGACGCCGCCTGCCGCATCGACCGTCAGGGTGCCATCTTCGTCGACCGCGTACTCGTCGCTTGCGCCCACCGGCGCGTCGTTCGTCGAATTGACGTTGATCGTCACGGTGGCTTCGCTCGTCAGCGAGCCGTCGCTCACCCGGTAGACGAACGAATCGGACCCGTTGAAGTCGGCTGCCGGAATGTAGCTGAACGAACCGTCGGCATTGAGCGTCAGCGTGCCATTGGCCGGGCCGCTCACAATTTCGACGGTCAGAGGATCGCCATCCACGTCGGTGTCGTTGGCCAGCA
>JALORD010000147.1 GCA_025459145.1 Pirellulaceae bacterium
CCGAAGTTCAACATGTACAAGCGGATTCTGGCGAAGGTGCTGGCCGAGCGGTTCGTCGTCGACCGCGGCTGGAGCGAGGAACAAGCGGTCGATCTCGGCAAACAAGTGCTGCGCGGCAATGTCGAAAAGATTTTCCGCTGGGGGGAGGATTTGCGCGGCGAGCGGCCGGCCGAGAGCGTCGAGAAGCGGTATTTCATCGATCCGCTGTCGGCCTCGGTGACCGAGGCGACGGGGCAGGTGCTCGCTCCAGCCGATGACATTCGGATTGAGCCGCCCCAAGAGGGAAGCGACGAGTCGCTGCTGGCCGAAAGCCCGGATCCGGCCATTGCACCCGCCGAGCCACGCGATCCGCGCATGACGATGCAGTTCCCGACGGCCGAGGAGATTGCCGCGGCTTCGGACGAGCTTGAGCTGGACGAGTTACAGGTCGACGAATCCGCGGCTTTAGAGCCGTCGACGGGTTCTGCGGCAAACGAAGATCTGGAGCCTCTTGCAGAACTGTCGGCCGACGAACTCGCGGCCGATTCGCTCGAACTGATCGATGAGCCGACCGCCGCGGAGGCGGAGAGCGGCACGCTGTCGCTCGAGGAAGAGGGGACGCCCGAATCGCGCGACACGTTCTCGATCCGGCAAACGGAACCTTTCCGCCAGTATGGGCAGGAAGAGGAGACGCCCGCCGAGGAGCCGAAAGAGAAGAAGACGGAGCCGGGTGGGTGGGACTTTTTGAAGTAGCTGGCGAGCCGCCGCCCCTTTGCCGCCCGGACGGATCGCAATAAAATCTTGCGGCGGAAGCACTTAGCTCTTCGCGTCGCTCCCACGGCAGGCCCGATTCAGGCCAGCTTAAGGGGCGGTTCGCTCTCGCCTAACGCCGAACCCGGGGCATCTCGCGCCCGTCCCTAAGCACATGACCGAAACGCAGTCTCCCTCAAGCTCTCCCACCGACGACAGCCCCGGATTCCACGAGGCGGCTCGTCGCGAGAAGCTCCGGCGGATGATCGAACTGGGGCACGACCCATGGGGGAGCCGGTACGACGATCGGTCGCTGATGCGCGAATTGCGCGCCCGAGCCGGAGAGATTCGCTTTGTTCAGGCCAGCGGCAAAGAAGTCGAGATTCCCGACCGTGCGGCCGAGCCCGACCTCGACTTTCGCGGCTGGTTGCAGGACCAGGGCAAGGGGGAGATGCGCGGGCCCAAGGTGCGGGCTGCCGGCCGGATCGTTCTGTCGCGCGATGCGGGCAAGCTCCGGTTTTTGAATATTCAGGACTGGACCGGCAACATTCAGCTGCTCGTGGGCAAGGCGCAAGTCGGCGAAGCCAACTGGGCATTGGCCGAATGCTTTGACCTGGGAGACATCGTCGGCGCGAGCGGCATGCTGGCGTTTACGAAGACCGGCGAGCTGTCGATCTTCGTCGAAGAACTGACGATCCTCACGAAGTGCGTCGCTCCTCCGCCGGACAAGCACGCGGGGCTGGCCGATCCGGAACTGCGGCAGCGGATGCGGTATCTGGATCTGGCCTATACCGACGGTGTTCGCGAGCGATTCCTGCAGCGGACGAAGGTCGTGCAATCGATCCGTAGTACGCTCGGCAAGCAGGGCTTTTGCGAGATCGAAGGACCGACGCTGCATTCGATTGCTGGCGGGGCGGCGGCCCGGCCGTTCACGACGCACCACAACACGCTCGATATCGATCTGTTCCTGCGGATCGCCCTCGAACTGCATCTCAAGCGGCTGCTCGTGGGCGGGATGGAGCGGGTCTATGAGCTCGGCCGCGTCTATCGCAATGAGGGGATCAGCCCGCGGCACAATCCCGAGTTCACGATGCTCGAGGTGTATCAGGCCTTCGGCGACTACCGGTCGATGATGGACCTGACCGAAGCGATTGTTGCGGACGCCATCGAGGCGATCGACGGCAACTTCAAGCGGCCGTGGGGAGAGAGCGTCATCGACTTCTCGCCCCCCTTCGACCGCAAAACGTACGACGAACTGTTCGCGGAACACACCGGTGTCGATCCGCAGGATACCGCGGCCGTGGCGAAGCTTGCCGAGTCGATTGGCTTCGACACCGCGGGGAAGCATCCCGATGTGATCAAGAGCGAAGTCTTCGAGGAGAAGGTCGAAGATGCTCTCGTGGGACCGATTTTTGTGATCGACTACCCGGCCAGTATCTGCCCGCTGACGAAGCGAAAGAAGTCGAATCCGAACGTCGCCGAGCGGTTCGAACTGTTCGTGCAGGGGATGGAAGTCGCCAATGCCTATACCGAGCTGAATGATCCGGACCTGCAAGAGCAGCTTTTCAAGACACAGCTCGCGGGGCTCTCGGAAGAAGATTCGATGGCCAAGATGGACCATGACTTCATCCGGGCCCTGAAGCACGGGATGCCGCCGGCAGGCGGTCTGGGGATCGGCATCGACCGGCTGGTGATGCTGCTGACCAACTCGCCGTCGATTCGCGATGTGATCCTATTTCCGCTGCTAAGGCCGGAAGCCTAGCGTTGTGCGGGTTGGGCGAGCAGTGTCAGGAGGCCGCGATTGCCAGCGGGGAATTGGTAGTTTGTGAGTTCCTGCCGTGATACCCAGCGAAACGGTTCCCGTGGCTGGTCGGCGGAGTTTGGCTCTGGTCGGCAGGCGACAAACACGAGTTGCACGCGGTCGTGGTCGTACTCGTGGACGTGCCCGGGATAGCGGAACAGCGGCTCGACGACGAGTCCCGCCTCCTCCAGGCACTCCCGCACGGCGGCCGCTTCGGGAGACTCGCCAGTTTCGATCTTGCCACCGGGGAATTCCCACAACCCGCCGAGCGGCACATCGGCCGGCCGCTGGCCGATGAGGTAGTTGCCCGCATGCTCGACGACGGCGATCGCGATGGGTGTGGGCATGCGGGGTTGGCGGTCAGTGCGGGAATCAGGTCTTGATTTGATCGAGCAGCCGGCCTGGCGAGCCCATGGCGCTATAGCCGTAATCGACGTGGACGATTTCGGCCGTGATGCCGTCCGACATGTCGGAGAGCAGGAAGCCGCCGATCCGTCCTACATGCTCGTGGGTCACACAGTCCCCCATCGGCGACATCGCCTTGTAGAGCGGCTCCATGTCCTTGGCCCCCACAGCCGCGGCCGCCAGCGTCTTGAGCGGCCCGGCACTGAGGGCATTGACTCGCACGCCGCGCGGCCCCAAGTCGAACGCCGCGTACTTCATGCTGGCATCGAGAGCCGCCTTGCAGATTCCCATCACGTTGTAGCCCGGGACAATCTTCTCGCCGCCGAAGTAGGTCAGCGTCAGGACGGAAGCCTTGGGGGCGAAGATGTCCTTAGCCGCGTTCACCACGGCGAGCAGGCTGTACGCGCTGATCTCCATCGCCAGCTTGAAGCCGTCGCGGCTGGTGGCGATCGTGTCGCGCTTGAGGTCGTCGAGCGTGGCGTAAGCGATCGAATGCAGCAGGAAGTCGATCTGGCCAAATTCTTCCTTCGCCTTGGCGACGAGAGCGGCAATGTCTTCGTCCTTCTGCACATCGAGCGGCACGACGAACTTGGCGTGTTCAGGGTGCTTATCGGTCAGGTTGGTTACGCGGCGGCGGTTTCGCTGCCGCTCGTCGTCGGGCTTGTCCGGCAGGTGGTTGAAGCCGCAGAGCCCCCCCTCGCTCATGATGACCTGGGCGATCGACCAGGCGATCGATCGGTCGTTGGCGACCCCCAGCACGAGCCCTTTTTTCCCGGTAAACAGCCCCATGTCCGTCTCTCCCTGTGATTTGGTTCGCCAAGGTTGTGAGGATAGCAACTGTCGCGATTTCTCACCACCGCGGGACCTGGGCGGTAAACCCGAATCATTTCGACAACACTCGGCGCAGCGGTTACGATACGGCAAAAGCCCCCGTGACTCGATCCCCAGGAACGCGACTCGGCATTCTCATGGCCATTGCTGAACCCAGTTCTCTCGCCATCCTCCGCGTGCACCCGGGACTGGCCGACGTTTCCGCGAAGTTGTTTTACTGGACAGCGACCGAGCACGATCTGACGGCGTACTTGCAGCAAGCGTTGACGCTCGTCTGCGAAACGCTGGAAGGGGAGTACCTGGCGATTGCCAAAGGGGAAAAGGGGCAATGGCGCACACTTGGAAGTTCCGGTCCCCGGCGGCCGCTCCCCACCGAATTGTTGGCCGAAGTGCTCGATCGCGACCTGCCCGCAGGCGAGGGAGATTGGTATGTCGCTCCGCTGTCGCCGGGGTCGCAATCGGGGGAAATGCTGGCCGCATTCCGTCTCTGGAGCAAAGCAGACGCACAAAACAGCAAACGCCGTTTCGAGGCGCTGAGCGAGTGGCTGCGCATCGGCGTCGAGCAAATCCGAACGCGGCAACAGGAGCGCGATCGGGCCACGCGGCTGCAGGCGATTCTGGAAATTGCCGCCCAGTGGCAGCAAACCCACGAGATGAACCCGCTGCTGGTGCAGATGGCCGAGACCGCGATTCGCTTGCTCTCGGCCGAGCGGGCCAGCATCTTCCTGTGGGACAAGGCCAATCGAACGCTGGTGGGCCGGCCCGCCCTGGGGGTCGAAGGAGGGGAACTACGGATTCCCGACGATGCGGGTATCGTCGGGCAGACCGTCCAATCAGGCGAGCCCCGCCGGGTCGATGCCGACGTCGCGATCGAGCAGCGGGAAATCGACCGCCGCGTCGATCGAAACTTAAAGTTCGAGACCCGCTCGCTCCTGGCCGTTCCACTGCGAGGGAGCAGCGGCGAGCTGTTCGGCGCGTTTGAGCTGATCAATAAGATCGGAGGCAACTTTACCGACGAGGACCAGGAGGCACTCACGGAGCTGGCCGCCCATGCGGCGGTGGCGCTCGAGAATACTCAGGAGCTCGAGAAGCTGCTGAGCACCAAGCGGCAAGTCGCCGAGCAAGCGGCCCAGGGAGTGCAACTGATCGGCAACGCGCCGGCGATTGTCGCCCTTCGGTCGACGGTTCGCCGAGTGGCAGAAACGGAACTGGCCGTGCTCGTCTTGGGCGAGAACGGGACGGGCAAGGAAGTGGTCGCGCAAATGGTCCACTACCACAGTCTCCGCCGCAGCGAGCCGTTCGTGGCCGTGAACTGTGCCGCCCTGACCGAAACGCTCCTCGAAAGCGAACTCTTCGGCCATGAGAAAGGAGCTTTCACCGACGCCCGCGAAACGCGGCAGGGAAAGTTTGAACTGGCGGCCAGCGGCACGCTATTTCTGGACGAAATCGGCGACATGAGCCTGGGCGGACAGGCCAAGCTCCTGCGCGTGCTAGAGGAGAAAGTCGTTGTGCGGGTGGGGGGGAGCGCTTCGATCCCGACGAATGCCCGCGTGATTGCCGCGACCAATCAGAGCCTGGCCGACCTGGTGCGGGCCCGCAAGTTTCGCGAGGACCTGTACTTTCGCCTCAACGTCGTAACGCTCGAACTGCCGCCGCTCCGCGAGCGCGACGAGGATGTCGTGCTCCTGGCCGAGCACTTCCTCAAGCACTTTTCGGCACTCGCTCGCCGTAAACCGCTCAAGTTCACGGCGGCGGCAAAGAAGCGGCTCTTGGCACATGACTGGCCCGGAAATGTCCGCGAACTGCGCAATCTGATGGAGCGGCTCGCCTATCTCTCGGCCGAGGATCAAGACAAGCTCGACGCGCCGGACCTGGCATTCATCATGTCTCCCGGGGCAGCCCGCTCGGGGGGCGTCGAGCTCGACGCGACGCTGTCCGAGGGAACCCGCCAGTTTCAGATCGAATTCATCCAGCAGCACATTCAGCGGGCACGGGGGAATATGACAACGGCCGCCGAGCGGCTGGGACTCCATCGCTCGAACCTGTATCGCAAGATGCGGCAACTGGGGATGGATGTGGCCGAAGAATAGGTCGCTTGGGCGAACCAGTGCGTGGCCCGCCGGAAATCCCTCAATTGCCGGTTGCTCCGCATCCGAAGAGATTTTGGATGGCTTGAATTGTCCGTCCGCCGCGCCTACGATTCCGCGGTTTGCGAAAGCTGCGACGAGATTACCGGTTGCCGCGAGATTGCTCCCTTCCTACGGGGCCGCCAGGCTCCGATCGCTGGACACCCGTCATGCCTGCCCGCTGCTTCCATTTTGGCTCTTCTTCCTGCCGCTGTACGCGGTAGCGCCTGGCCGGGCGCTTGTATCCGCCGGCTTTGGGTCCCCGGCGTCGCTTGCTCGGCGAGCGTAACAGTCGGGACGTTTCTGCGCTTCCCCGCTATCAGCCTCGGAGAATCATCATGGCTTCCGACTTTCGCCTCAAGGAGCAGCTTCCCCGGCTGACCGACCGCATCGTGGGCACCTATGCCACAGTCGGGTCGATCAACCACCTGGGGCATTGCCCGCTCCCTAACTACGACGAGATCATTGGTTGCTTGCAGGATCTCAAGGAGGTGCTCTATCCCGGCTATCGCCGCCGCGAAGGACTGCACAGCGGCAACGTGACCTATCACGTCGGCGAGCTGATCGACGGTCTGCACGACAAGCTCACGCGACAGATCGCCCGCGCCCTGCGGCACGACAATCGCGTCGTCAACAAAGTCGACCCGTGCGACGACCGGACCGACTATGAGGCGATGGGGCAGGCGATGGCCATCGCGTTCCTGGAGAGAATCCCCGCGCTGCGGGAGATCCTGGCGACCGATGCCCGTGCGGCCCACGACGGCGACCCGGCCTGCCGCAGCATCGACGAAGTGGTGTTCTGCTATCCCGGCTTTGAGGCGATCACGATCCATCGCTTGGCGCACGAAATGCGCCGGCTGGGAGTGCCGTTCATTCCCCGGATGATGAGCGAATGGGCTCACAAGGAAACGGGCATCGACATTCATCCCGGCGCCACGATCGGCCACCATTTTTTCATCGATCACGGGACGGGTGTCGTGATCGGCGAGACGTGCGAGATCGGCAACCACGTCAAGATTTATCAGGGGGTGACGCTTGGCGCGCTGAGCTTTGCCACCGATAGCGATGGAAACCTGGTCCGCGGACACAAGCGTCATCCGACGATCGAAGACCGTGTCGTGATTTACGCGAGCGCGACGATTCTCGGGGGCAAGACGGTGATCGGCCGCGAGTCGGTGATCGGCTCAAGCGTCTGGCTCACGCATAGCGTCGAACCGCGCACGACCGTCGTCATGGAAAAGCCGAAGCTCCGCATCCGGGCCGAAATGCCCGACGAAATGAAGCCGGAGCTGAACTACTCGATCTGAGTTCGGTCTCGGGCCGCAACCGGTTACGCGTATTGCCGCTATTGCGGGCGGCGCGGCATTCGTCGCGGATGGGGCAGGGGGAGCCGCTCCGGTAGCGGCTGCTGCGTCTCGTCCGCCCAGACTTCCCGTTCTTCTTCACTGGCGTAGTACGACAGCCAGACTTCGGGGGCCGCATCCAGATCGAGGCAGTGCCAGTGCAGGTAGTTCCGCGGGAGGTCGATTTTCTTCTCGTGCGAGGGAAGAATGTCGCGAATGATCAGCGTGTAGAGCTGTCGGTCGCTCAAGTGATCGGTGAAATCGAGCACGATTCGCCGCTCGTACAGCCGCTCGAGAGTTTCCCACAGACAGGCGTGCAATTCAGCGTCGCTCAGCTTATCGGGTGCGGGGAGCACCAGCTCCGGCTCAAACCAGCGGCTGATCGGCAGCACGGGAGCCCGTTCCCAGGCGAGCATTTGGGCGAGGAACTCGTTCTCATCGGACGTCGGCAGGCGGCGAGAATCGAGGATGTGGACCGATTCGTCGAGAAACGGTTCCAGTTCATCCCGCAATTGGGCGTTGAGCAGGAGTTGGTCGACTTCGTCGGAGGGTGGTTGCCGGAAAACCATTGGCAGATCTGATCGAGGCGGCTGGAGCGAGCCAAGCCCGCAGAAATGAGCCGCGAGGGACCGGCCAAGTGGCCCCGCCGCGGCAAAATAACCAGCTTCGACTCTACCAACCTGAGTCCGGGCCGCAAGCAATTCCTGCAGCAAATCATCCGCGAATTGGCCGCTTTTCCCCCGGCCTGGTGTTATGGGCGATACGACCCCTCTCGCTTTGCCAAACGTCAAGGTCGCGGAGCTATCGCGCTAAGAAACGTGAACATGGCAGGAGTTCGTAGCCAGCGTGCTAGCTTAACTTCCCGGCGGGAGTATGCGACTTTAGCTCGGCGATCATGTCGCAAGTCGCCGCTTCGACCGCCTCTTGCCAGCGGCTTGCACCGAACCGTTCCGCATAGGGCGGCCGGCTGTGGGCAAAGATGATTCCGCGGGAGTTGTTGACGATCGCGCCGAGCCCCGCTGCGTCGAATGCCGCGGCGCAGTCCTGCGCGGTTCCTCCTTGGGTTCCATATCCCGGAATCAACAGCCAGGCATGCGGCATCGCTTGGCGCAACTCGGCCAGTTGGGCCGGGTAGGTGGCTCCCACCACCGCCCCGACGAACCCGTAGGGGCGTTCGCCTGCGGATTGCTGCGCCAGCACCTCGACATATTCTGCTACGTGCTGGTAAAGGGGCCTGCCTTCGGCGACCAGATCCTGAAAACGTTTTCCTCCGGGGTTACTCGTTTTCACCAGCACGAAAATCCCCGCCCCGCGGGCCAGGGCGACATCAAAAAACGGCTGCAGGCTGTCGTCCCCCAGGTAGGGACTGACGGTCAGCGCGTCCGCTCCCCAAGGGCTGCTGTCGCCCGGCCCGAGAAACGCCTGCGCATATCCCTCGGCGGTGCTGCCGATGTCGTTGCGTTTGCCGTCCATGATGACCAGCAGCCCCTGGCGGGCAGCATAGGCAATGACCTCCCGGAGCGCGATCCCGCCGGCGGGGCCCAGTTGCTCGAAGAACGCAGCCTGGGGTTTTACGGCCGCCACGAGCGGTGCCACGACATCGATGACCCCCCGACAAAAGGCAACGTACGCCCGGGCGGTCGCCTCAGCGCCTTCGCCTGCAAGAAGCCCTGGCGGAAGGCTTTCAGACCGCGGGTCGAGTCCCACCAGAACCGGATTTCCCACGCGGCGAACCGCAGCGGTCAATCGATCGGAAAAATGCGTGCTATTCATCCCGTTGAGCATCCCCGACCCCGCGCGCTCCGCCAAGGGGCAGACTTGCCTTTTGCGCGCTTCGGCCTAAAAAGTTGCTTGACACGGTGAGCCACCCGTTTTGCGATACGACGGCGCCGGTTGAACTACCAGGACTGGGGACATGCTGGGACTCGATGACACGGAAATGCTGGTAGTGCAGATCGGGCTCGGCGCCCTGATCGCGTCCGGCATCATGACGTGCATGTGGCTCATCCAGCTGCGAACTCGCAACGCGGGCATCGTCGATGTCGCCTGGAGTGGAGCGATCGGATTGGTCGGCGCTGGGTGGGCTCTCAGTGCCAGCGGCGACGGGATGCGGCGTGTACTGGCAGCGACGCTGATCGCGGCGTGGTCGCTGCGACTCACAGTTTACCTCTTCTTCCGCGTGGTCGGTCATCCCGAGGAAGGCCGCTACGCCACGCTGCGCCGCACCTGGGGCGAGGCGGCTAATGCCAAACTGTTCGGCTTCTTTCAGATGCAAGCCCTCACGGTGCTCCTCTTTGCGATGCCGGTCGGGATTGTGGCGAACAATCCGCAGCCGCTACTAGGCGCCGCCGATATTCTCGGACTCCTGGTGTGGTCCATTGGCGTGGGAGGGGTCGCGCTCGCGGACTGGCAACTGGCCCGCTTCAAGCGGCGACCCAATAGCCGAGGGCGGACCTGCCGCGAGGGACTTTGGCGCTATTCGCGTCATCCGAACTATTTCTTCGAGTGGGTTCATTGGTGGTCGTATGTGCTGCTGGCCCTAGGCGGCCCCTGGTGGTGGCTCGCGGCGGTGACTCCTCTCGTGCTCCTTTATTTCCTGCTCTATGTGACCGGGATTCCACCGACCGAGGCGCAAGCGGTTGCCTCGCGGGGAGAGGAGTATCGGGACTATCAGCGGACGACGAGCGTGTTTTTCCCCTGGTTTCCGAAGGCCCAGGGGGGGAGGAATCTCTAATGATCGTGCATCCGATTCAACTGGCAGAACGCGGTTATGTGCCCGATTTTCTGATCCGCACGGGCATTCGCCGTCTGCTGGCTCAGCGGCTGCAAATGGGAAATCGACACGTTCCCGGAGGCCCCGACCGGACGCTGGCCGAAGTGGCCGATGAACTCGCGCAGCAACCCATTGCAATCGCTACCGAAGCCGCCAACGAACAGCACTACGAGGTTCCCGCGGACTTCTTCGTTCGCGTCCTCGGCCCCCGGCTGAAATACAGCTGCTGCTGGTACGAGTCGCCGCAGTCGACTTTGGCCGAGGCCGAGGAAGCGATGCTCGCGCTCACCTGCAACCGGGCCGAAGTGGCCGATGGTATGGAACTGCTCGACCTGGGCTGTGGCTGGGGATCGCTCACCTTGTGGCTCGCGGAGAAGTATCCCAGCAGCCGAATTCTGGCGGTCTCGAATTCGCGGTCGCAGCGTGCGTTCATCGAGGCCCGCTGCCGCCAGCGCGGCTTTGAGAACGTGCTGGTGGAAACAGCCGACATCCGGCAGTTCGAGACCCCGCGCCGGTTCGATCGGATTCTGTCGATCGAAATGTTTGAGCATTTGCGGAACTACGAGCGGCTCTTGGCTCGCATCAACAATTGGCTATTGCCGCAGGGAAAGCTCTTTATTCATGACCGAGGGGGAGGGAAATTGGCTGGGGCGGCACTTCTTCACGGGCGGCCTGATGCCAGCCCACGACCTGTTCAGGCATTTTCAGGACGACCTGGAGATCGAGGAGGACTGGCGAATCAGCGGCGAGCACTACTGGCGGACGAGCGAAGCGTGGCTCGCCAATCTCGACCGCCAGCGGGAGGCGCTGCTGGACCTGTTTGCCGACCAACTGGCCGCGCAACACTTGCCGGGAGGGGAGGCAATGATTCGGGCGAATGCCGCCGTGCAATTGCAGCGGTGGAGAATGTTCTTCCTCGCCTGCGCCGAGTTATTTCGCTTTCAGCGTGGCGGCCAGTGGGGAGTTTCGCACTATCGCTGGACTAAGCGGCAATCGCCGTGAGCTTGCCTGCAATTACTTGCCCCGACGTCGGCGCGCGTGCTCGTTCGCGGCATCGGCGGCCAGCATCGACAGGAGCGACTCATCGCGCTGGAGAGACGGACCGTAGGCTTCCGCAATGGCCTTGTCGGTTGCCTCTCCTTCGCTCACTTCGAGGGCCAAGCGCCAGCAAATCGAGCACATTGATGACGCCATCTTGATTCACATCGAGGTTGGGCGGAACCTCCGCTCCTGGTCGATTCCCGTTCTGCACAATCCAGTTGACGACGGCGAGCAGATCGCTGGTGTTGACGACGCCGTCGCCGTTCACATCGGACGGCGAAGTAGGCGTCTGGGGATCGGTATTAAACTTGAGCGTCCATCCTACGCTGGCATTGGCTGCCAATGGATTCCCCAGTCCGTCGCTGATTCCGGAACCGCTAGCGACGAGCGTAAGTACGTACACGCCTTCGGCGGCCGTAAAGTCAGTCAGATTGAGCGTGTAATTCGTCCCGTTGCCGGTAAGAATATTGCCCGAGAGCGGAACTTGCGTGCCATTACGGGTCAGCCGGAGATCGGTGAGATCGACTCCCGACACGGCTTCACTAAACGTCAGTCCCAGCGTACCGACTGACGTTTCCCGCGGATTGGGCGAAACCACGGCGAACTGGGCGGTCGGAGGAGTGGCATCGATTGTCCAACTGACGCTCGCTCCGGCCGACAAGGGATTTCCGGCGGCATCGGCGATTCCAGAGGCGTTCGCGCTGAGCGTCAGCTCGTAGCTGCCGCTGGCGACCGTGTGGTCTGCCAGATTCAGGGAGTAGCTCGCGCCGCTTCCGGTCAGGAGATTGCCGGAAAGGGAGACTGGCTGGCCGTTGCGAGTGAGCCGCAGGTCGGCCAAGTCGACGCCCGTGACGGCTTCACTGAACGTGAGCCCAAGCGTTCCGACCGCGGAATTGCGCGGATTGGGAGTCACGGCCGCGAACTCCGCCGTGGGAGGCGTCGTATCGGTGGTCCAGTTGATCGATGCGTTTCCGAGAAGTCTGTTACCCGCGTCGTCGCTAATCCCGGAGCTGCTCGCGACGAGCGTCAGCACGTACTCCCCGGCTGCTGCGGTGAAACTTCCCAGTTGGATCGTATAGCTGGCGCCGTTGCCGCTGAGCACATTGCCCGAGAGCGGCACCAGCGCACCGTTGCGAGTAAGTTGCAGATCGGCCAGATCCATTCCGCTCACGGGTTCGCTGAACGACAAGTCCAGAGAACCGACGGCCACATTGCGGGGATTCGGTGAGACAGCAGTAAACTGCGCCGTGGGCGCCGCGGTATCGGTAGTCCATGTGACGCTGGTGCCGGCGACCAGGGCGTTGCCGGCGATGTCTGTGATTCCCGCGCCACTGGCGACTAGCGACAGCGCGTAGACCCCTGGGGAGGCCGACACGGAGGATAAGTCGAGGACGTACTCGGAACCGCTTCCGGTTAGGAGATTGCCCGGGAACACGACCTCTGCGCCGTCGCGGGTCAGTCGTAGATCGGCCAGATCGAACCCGGAAACCCGTTCGCTAAACGAAATCCCCAGCGTGTCCACCGCTCGATTTCTCGGATTTGGCGTCACGGCGGCGAACTGGGCCGTGGGAGCGGATGTGTCGCTCGACCAGGTAGTGGTCGCATTGGACAACAAAAGGTTCCCCGCCGCGTCGCGGATGGCGGATCCCCCGGCGCGGAGTGTCAGCGTGTAATTGCCTCCTGTTGCGGTAAAGCTGGTCAGGTCGACCGAATAGTTGGCGCCGCTGCCGCTCAGGATTTCGCCCGCGAGCGCCACGATTTCGCCGCCGCGTGTGAGGTGCAGATCGGCCAGGTCCAGACCGCCAATGGGCTCGCTAAAAATCAGGTCGAGTTTCCCAACGGCTGTACTGCGCGGATTGGGCGTGATGGCTGCGAACTCGGCCCAGGGAGCGGTCGTGTCGGTGGACCAGCTGGCGGCGGCATCGCCCGCGAGTGCATTCCCCAAGGCATCGGTAATCGCGGATCCGCTCGCCTTGAGTGTAAGGACGTAATGTCCGGCGGTCGCGGTAACGCTTGCCAAGTCGATGGCGTAATTTGCGCCGCTTCCCGACAGCAGCGCACCCCCGAGAGCAACCGGTTCGCCATCGCGCGTCAGCAGCAGGTCGGCAAGATCCAAGCCGCTCACGGGCTTGTTGAACGTGAGTTCGAGCGAGCCGACAGCCGTGTTGCGCGGATTGGGCGAGACGGCTGTGAACTCAGCCGTCGGCCCGGCTGTCTCCGTCGTCCACGACACGGCTGCGTCTGCCGCGAGCAGATTGCCCGCGCCGTCCTGAATTGCCGAACCGCTGGCCGGTAGCGTCAGCACATAATTGCCAGGAGCGGCCGTGAAGTTGGCCAGGTCGAGTGTATAGCCCAAGCCACTACCCGCGACCAGGTCGCCCACGAGCGCGACGGGCTGACCGTTGCGTTGGAGCTGGAAGTCGGCCAGATCGACGCCGGTCACGGACTCACTGAACGCAAGCTCGACCATCCCGACTGGCGAATTGCGAGGATTGGGAGAAATCTGTGCGAACTGTGCTGCTGGGGCGGTGACATCCGTCGTCCAGCTGACGCTGACATTGGCGACGAGAGCATTGCCCGCCAGATCGACGATCTCCGAACCGCCGGCAGCCAGCGTCAATTCATAGTTCCCCCCGGCCGCCGTAAAGTTTGCAAGGTCGAGTCGGTACGCCGCGTTGCTCCCCGTCAGCAGATTGCCCGCGAGGGGGACCGGCTGCCCATTGCGGGTAAGCTGTAGATCGCCCAAGTCGACTCCGCTAACGGCTTCACTAAACGACAGTCCGAGAGAAATCACCGGCGTGCGGCGGGGATTGGGCGAAACGGGATCGAACTGCGCGGTGGGAGGGCTGGTTTCAGTGGTCCATGCGACGGTGACATTGCCGGCCAAGGCGTTGCCCGCAATGTCTGCAATTCCAGAGCCGCTGGCGCCTAGCGTCAGGACGTACTCTCCAGCAGCCCCGGTGAAGTTCGCGAGGTCGAGCGTGTAACTGGCGCCGCTGCCTGTGAGCAGACTGCCGGCCAGAGGCACCGCGTCGCCGTTGCGCGTAAGTCGCAGATCAGCCAGGTCGAGCCCGCTCACGGTCTCGCTGAACGAGAGGCCGATCGAGGTTAGAGGCGTATGACGCGGATCGGGAACGACCGTGGCGAACTGTCCCAGGGGAGCAGTGGTGTCGACCGTCCAGTTTGCCACGGCGTCTGTCGCCAGCAGGTTTCCTGCGGCGTCGACAATTCCCGAGGCTGCCGAGCGGAGTGTGAGGACGTATGCGCCCGCGACGGCGGTATGACTTCCCAGGAGCAACGAATACGTGAGCCCGCTTCCTTGCAGGATGTCGCCCGCCAGTTCGACGATCTGACCGTCGCGTGTCAACTGCAGGTCGCCGAGGTCCAGACCGCTGACCGGCTCGCTGAATGTCAACGCGAGCGAGTTGACGGCCGAGTTGCGCGGACTCGGAACGATGGCGGCGAACTGGGCGGTAGGTGGCGTCGACTCGATGGTCCAGGAGACAGCGGCATCCGCCAACAGCAGATTGCCGACACTGTCCACGATGCCGGAGCCGCTGGCTACGAGCGACAGCGAATAGGCTCCCGGCAGAGCGGTGTAGTCCGTCAAAGTGAGCGTGTAGTCCGCGCCGCTGCCGCTGAGAATGTTTCCCACCAGCTCTACAGGCACGCCATCGCGGGAGAGCCGCAAATCGGCCCGATCCAGCCCGCTCACAGGCTTGCTGAACGATAGCGTCAGCACATCAACCGGAGTTTTGCGCGGAGTGGCCACCACGCCGAACTGGGCGGTGGGACGGCTCGTCTCGATCGTCCAAGCGACGCTGGCATCCCGTCCGAGCGCGTTGCCCACGCCATCGGAGATCCCTGAGCCTCGGGCCGTTAAGGTGAGTACGTATTCGCCGTCAAGCGCGGTGACGCCCGCCAGATCGAGCGTGTAGTTCGCACCGCTGCCGCGGAGCATGTCGCTTGTGAGGTCAACCCGTTGTTCGCCGCGCCAAAGCTGCAAGTCGGATACGTCGAGCCCCGTGACGGGTTCGCTGAACGTCAGGCCTAGTACCTCGACCGGTGTGCTACGCGGACTGGGCGTCACCGCGCCGAAGACCCCGATCGGCGAAGTAGTATCGGTGGACCAGTCGACGGCGGTATTCACCGCGACAAGATTGCCGACGCCGTCGACGATTCCCGAGCCGCTGGCGACCAGCGTCAGGACGTAGTTTCCATCGGTTGCCGAGAAGCTGGAGAGGTCGAGCGAATAATTCGTACCGCTACCCGTCAGGATATTGCCCGTAAGCGAAATGGACTGACCATTCCGCGTGAGGCTCAAGTCGTTCAGATCGAAACCCGTCACGGGTTCGCTGAACACGAGGTCCAACACGCCAACCGACGTGTTCCTGGGGTTCGGCGAGATCGCTGCGAACTGGGCGGTGGGCGCTGTGGTATCGGTAATCCAGGTAGCGCTGGTAGCGGCGGACAGTAGATTCCCCACACCATCCGCGATCCCTGATCCTTGGGCCACCAGCGTCAAGGCGTAGGTCCCCTCGACGGCCGTGAAATTCGCCAAATCCAGCGTGTATTGCGAACCGCTTCCCGAAAGCAGATTTCCTGCCAGCGCGACGGGCTGCCCGTTGCGCGTGAGTTGCAGGTCGGCCAGATCGACGCCTGTCACGAGTTCGCTGAAAGTCAGGGCGAGCGATCCGACGGGCGTGCTGCGCGGACTGGGGGATACTGCCGCGAACTGAGCCGTGGGGGCGGAAGTATCGGTCGACCAGACGACGGTGGTGTCACTCGCCAGCGGGTTGCCGAAACCATCGGTGATTCCCGAGTTGCTGGCTGCGAGCACGAAGGCATAGTCCCCGGGCGCTCCGGTGAAGCTGGCGAGGTTCAGGGTGTAGCTCGCCCCGGTGCCGGCGAGCACGTTCCCGCTGAGCGCGACCGGGTCGCCGCCACGCGTCAGCCGAAAATCGGCCACGTCGAGTCCTGTAATGGACTTGTTGAAGGTCAGGCTGAGCGTATCGACGGCCGTATTGCGCGGATTCGGCGTGATCGCACCAAACTTACCCACGGGTGCGGACGTTTCGGTGGTCCAGGAAACACTCGTATTGCTGACGAGAGCATTGCCGACCCCATCGACGATCCCCGATCCTGGTGCCGCCAGGGTAAGCAAATAGTTACCCGCGTCGGCCGTGAAATTCCCCAGGTCGACCGTGTAGTTGGTGCCGCTGCCGGCAAGCAGGTTGCCGAATAGTTCGACCGGGGCGCCATCGCGTGTCAGACGAAGATCGGCCAGATCGAGTCCCGCAACCGATTCGCTGAACGAGAGGCCGAGCGCTCCGACGGCCGAGTTGCGGGGATTGGGCGACACAGCCGCGAATTGGGCGATGGGGTGCGTCGTATCCACGGTCCAAGCGACCGACGCTTCCGTTGCGAGCAAGTTCCCCACACTATCCGTGATTCCTGAGTTGCCGGCGACCAGCTTCAGAACGTAATCCCCTTCCGTCGCCGTGAAGTTGGCCAGATCGAGCGTGTACGCAGCGCCGCTGCCTGCCAGGAGATTGCCCGCTAGCGGCACGGCCTGCCCGCCTCGCGTGAGCTGCAGATCGGACAGATCAAGCCCCGTCACACCCTCGCTGAACGTCAGGCCGATCGAGCCCACTGCAGAGTTTCGCGGATTTGGCGACACTGCGGCAAACTGTGCGGTGGGGACTGTGGTGTCGGTTGTCCAGGTGGTCACGGCATCCACCGCAAGCAGGTTGCCGATACTGTCGGCGATGCCCGATCCGCTGGCCGACAGCTTGAGGACATAGTTGCCCGCCGCGCCGGTGTAATTCGCCAAATTGAGCGTGTAGCCGGCACCGCTCCCCGCCAGCAGATTGCCGCTCAGTGCGATTGGCTGACCATCGCGGGTGAGTTGCAGATCGCTCAGGTCGACACCGCTGACGGGCTTGCTAAACGTGAGCGCGAGCGAGCCCACAGACGTACTGCGCGGGTTGGGCGAAACAGCCGAGAATGCCGCGGTGGGGGGCGTAGTCTCTACGGTCCACGCGACAGCCGAGTCGATCGCCAGTGCATTGCCAGCACCGTCCGCGATGCCCGAGCCGCTGGCGATAAGCGCCAGGACATAGCTGCCGTCCCCCGCCGTGATGTCGGCTAGTTCGACCGTATAGTTGATGCCGTCGCCCGCCAATCGATTGCCGGAGAGGGGAACGGGCACGCCGCCGCGCGTCAGGACGAAGTCCGACAAGTCCAGGCCGCTGACGCGCTCACCGAACGTTAGCCCGATAGTTTCGACGGCTGAGTTGCGG
This sequence comes from Pirellulaceae bacterium, assembly GCA_025459145.1. Classification (GTDB taxonomy): domain Bacteria; phylum Planctomycetota; class Planctomycetia; order Pirellulales; family Pirellulaceae; genus CAYLLN01. The sequence goes on from JALORD010000147.1 coordinate 17,352, forward strand.
GGATTCGGCGAGACGGAGGCGAACTGGGCGGTGGGCGCCGAGGTATCCGTCATCCAGCTAACGTTCGCATCGCTGGCCAGCAGATTGCCTGCGGCATCGGCAATCCCCGAGCCGACGGCCATTAGCCTAAGCAGGTAGCCCCCTTCGGCGGTCGTCAAACTCGACAGATCAACCGTATAGTTCGCCCCGCTCCCCGCGAGAAGATTGCCGGCGAGCGGCACCACGACACCATCGCGAGTCAGTTGTAAGTCAGCTAGATCCAGCCCGGTTATGGGCTCGGTTAGCGTGAGCGCGATGACGCCAACCGCCGCATTGCGGGGATTCGGCGCGACGGGGGAGAATTGGGCCGTGGGAACAGTGGTGTCGGTTGACCAGGTCACCGATGCATCGTTGGAAATTGCGTTTCCCGCGGCATCTGTGATGCTTGAATTGCCAGACAGTAGCATCAGGACATACTCCCCTTCGCTACTCGTCAGAGCGGTCAGATCAAGCGTGTAGTTGGCTCCGCTCCCGGCAAGCAAGTTGCCCGCGAGCGGTACGATAGCGCCATCGCGCGTCAGCCGGAGGTCCGCAAGGTCGAGCCCGACGATGGACTCGCTAAACGTCAGATCGAGCAATCCCACCGCGGTGCGGCGCGGATCGGGGGAAACATCGGCAAACCAGGCAGTGGGGGGCGAGGTGTCAGTCGACCACGAAGCCTCTACATTGGCCGCGAGAAGATTGCCGACGTTATCTGCGATTCCCGAACCACTGGCGATCAGTTGGAGGACGTAATCGCCCTCGGTGGCCGTGAAGCTGCTCAGGTTGACGGTGTAGTTAGCACCGCTTCCGACCAGCAGGCTCCCCGACAACGCCACGGGCTCGCCGTCGCGCGTAAGCCGGAGATCGGCCAGATCGAAGCCGCTCACCGGTTTGCTGAACGTAACGTCGAGCGCACCGACAGGCGTGTGGCGCGGGTTGGGTGCGACCGCCGCAAATTGGGCGGTGGGTAGCGTCGTCTCGGTGGTCCAGGCCACGCTCGCGTTATCCAGGAGTGCGTTCCCCACGTCGTCAAAGATCGCAGCACCACTGGCTACGAGCGTCAGGACATAGTCTCCTTCCGCCGAAGTGAAACTCGACAAATCGACCGAGTACTGAGCGCCGCCGCCGGTCAGAAGATTTCCGAAGAGATCAACGACCTGACCATCGCGCGTCAGTCGCAGATCGGCCAGGTCGAGCCCCGCGATCGGTTCATTAAATGCAAGTCCCAGCGAACCGACAGCCGTGTTGCGGGGATTGGGGGTCACCGCGACAAACTGGGCTTTCGGCGCGGTCGTATCGGTCGACCAGCTAGCCGTGGCGTTGCTGGCGAGCGGGTTCCCCGCGCTATCGGCGATTCCCGAACCGCTGGCCACCAGCGTTAATTCATAATCTCCTTCGACAGCCGTGAAGTTCGACAAGTTAATTGTGTAGCTCGTACCGCTTCCTAAGAGCAGATTGCCAGAGAGTTCGACCGTCTGGCCATTTCGCGAGAGCCGAAAATCGGCCAGATCCAGTCCTCCAATCGGTTCACTAAACGCCAGTTCCAGCGAACCGACAGCCGTGTTGCGAGGATCGGGGGTCACCGCGTCAAACTGGGCGGTCGGCGCGGTCGTATCGGTCGACCAGGAAGCCGCGGCGTCGCTGGCGAGCAGGTTCCCCACGCTATCGGCGATTCCCGAACCGCTGGCCCGGAGACTGAGGACATAAGCCCCTTCGCCGCCCGTGACGCCGGACAGGTCGAGCGTGTAGGCGGCTCCACTACCTGCCAGCAGATTTCCCGCCAGGGCGAC